>JBFEYG010000161.1:0-5626 GCA_041562275.1 Sulfurimonadaceae bacterium
ATCAATGCGATGATGACACCTACACTTGAGCCGATAATTCTATTTGCCATAACGTCAAAAGGTATCTTGCCGGCTTCGCGTACCGTCTGAATGACCTGGAAAAAATGCAGACCGGTTTCTTCCGTTCCACGGTCAATATAACCAAAGATCTTTTCGTACAACAATGCAAAAACATTTGCATTAAACAAAAAGAACCCGAACACGACAAGAGCAAGTCCCTGCCAATATTTCAGATCTACTTTATTTGACTTGTGCACAAATAAGACCAGGGCCAAACCTGTAAATTTAACCACAAGCCCAACAGGAGACAGAGCAAGAGCAACAAGGGCAATACTTGCATACGTGATCTTATCATCTCTGAATTCAACGAGCGCATAGATGATATAAATAAGATACATCGCATAGATAAGAGAAAGCCCTTGAGGGTAGAAGAAAGGGTAAACACTGATAACAATAAAAAGAAAAACAATATTTGAAAACTTATGCTCTACCAGAATGGAGATAAATGCGTACACAACAAACATTTGCAAAAGGACGGCAAACATATCAGAGTCATAATAGCCCACCATTGTACGGTTGTAATAACTCCAAGCGATTGAGCCCAGCAAAGCTGCTAAAAAACCGACAACCTGTAGATTGAAAAGTCGCGAAACCAAGATAATAGGGATAACGACTAAACTCGAAATAAAAGCGGGCATATATAAAATAACCGTCTCCAAAGAAACGGGCAAGATTTTCACAAGAAGTGCGCTTGCATATATGACACCTGGGTATGACTGCAATGCCACCGATATTTGAGGATTCGCTTCATGTGTTCCAAAGAGAAGGTTTTCCACTGCTGAGGCAAAATAATATCCGTCATTAGTATTAATCATCAATTGTTCATTCCAGTAGAAATCAGCATTTCCTTGAAACTGATACACCCATATCATACGCATCAATATGCTAAAGGTATAGGCTATCGCGATAAATGCAAATACATATTTGAGATCACCATATTTTTTTTCATCTTCAAAGTTCATTCGGTTCATTTATTGCTCTTTTTTTGAAACATTATACACTAAAGAAGATATGCAGACTTCCAGCTTATCCACCAGAGCAGGAATTGAAAAGTTCTTTGCAACATAGTTGTATCCGTTCTCTCCCAACTTTTGTCGTTCCTTTTGATCCATATCCATCAACGTATTAACAGCACTTATGACTTCTTCGACGCTTTCCGCTTTAATGCTGATACCCGCATTGGCCTCTTTTACAGGGTTATTGCTAGCATTGGATGCAAAAATAATTGGATTTTTTGAAGCCAGATAATCAAACAGCTTATTTGAACTAATGCCAAACCTAAATACAGGAGAGTCGGCTAAAGGGAAAAACAAAACATCAGCGCCCTTAATCATTGAAATGGCCTTTTCTTTTGGAAGCGAACCATGCAAAATAACATTAGAGGTTTTCATCTTCTCCAGATCCTTAAGCAAAGGACCACTTCCAATGACATGGAACACTACTTTTTCATTGTCTTCTAACACTGCAGCAGCCTGCACTAAGGTCTCTAGCTGATTCGCTTGGCCAACAGCCCCGGCGTAAGTAATATGCAGTTTGTTTTTTTCATATTCATAGGCTTTGATTCGTTTGCTTCTTTCGATGTCCACTCCATTTGATATCCAAAAAAAGTCTTCTTTCTTTACGCCGAATCTTCCAATATGTTCATAGGCATAAGGTAGGTTTGAAATGATCTTATCTGCTTTTTTATATAAGAACTTTTCTAAGATTCCCAATAGCACTATGAAAGGGTGCCATTTTGAGATTCCCATATCTATAAGTGTTTGGGGCCAAATATCACGTACTTCCATCACAAAAGGAACCTGTTTTCTTTTAGCCACTTTGTATGCAGCGTACACGGCAAACAGATGTACAGAAGAACCGATGACAAGATCTGGTTCTTCTTCAACATTCCCTATGACTTGCTGGACCTTGTTCATGTAATCAAGCATATTTATGACACGGCCAATACCATTTCCGACGTAGGGTCGTGTTTTTAACCAAATAAAGTCCACGCCATCACGTTCTTCTTTGACATAAAAAGTATCTTTATAGGTCTTAAGCTCTTTATACTGAGAATAATGAAAACTTGAAGCGAATATAGTAACGCTATAGCCGCGTTTGACCAGCTCTACAGCAAAATCAAAATGTCGTGTTCCTCCTGACATATCCGGCGTTAACGCATAATGATTAAAAATCCATATATTTTTCATTCACTACCTGTTGAAGTGCGCAAGGCATCAATTATCTTTTGGCTGGCTTGTCCATTTCCATACAGATCAAGATCATAATTTTCATTGAACTTATGGTTTTTGTAAGCATCCACTATAGTCGACGTTGTTGCACCTACCAATATATTGAAGTTATTGTCGACAAGTTCTGTCCATTCTGTCTCATCACGCAAGGTCAAACAAGGTTTTTTAAAGAAGAAAGCCTCTTTTTGCAGCCCACCGCTGTCCGTCATTATCAATGAAGAATTTTTTATTAGCCAGATCATCTGTAAGTATCCGACAGGCTCAATCACTTTTATATTTGGATGAAGGGTTACAGAAGAGGGCAGCAGAGCTTTTGTCCGAGGATGCAAGGGCAAGACAACTGTCTTTTCTTTTGCGATCTCATTCAAGGCATCTAAGATCGCGATTAACCTTTTCTCATCATCTGTATTTTCGGCCCTATGGACCGTCGATAAGACAAAGTCTCTTACTTCTTCGGTAATATTCGCAGGTTTTTGCGCAAGATCTGCATAAAACAGAGCGCCGTCTTGCATAACATCCCCATTGTTTATGATTTTATTTGTGAAATTTTTATACCCTTCAGCTTCAAGGTTTTCTATGGCTGTTTGAGTTGGGCAGAAGAGTATGGTACTGACCCTATCTGTCAGAATACGGTTGATCTCTTCAGGCATATTCATATTAAAACTTCGTAATCCAGCCTCTACATGTGCTATTTTAATATGCAGTTTGCTTGCAGCCAATGCGCCCGCCAGTGTAGAATTTGTGTCTCCATAGACTAAGACCCAATCAGGTTTTTCTTTAACCAGTATCTCTTCTATTTTTTCAAGCATCTGTCCCGTCATAGCACCGTGACTTAGCCCATTGATATTAAGATTGTAATGAGGTTTCGGGATCTGCATCTCATCAAAAAACACATCACTCATGTTAGCGTCAAAATGTTGCCCTGTATGCAATATGATCTCTACAACATCAGAATATTTAGCGATTTCTCGACTAACACTCCCTGCTTTAATAAACTGTGGACGGGCACCCAATATAGTCACTATCTTAATCATCTTTATTCAACTCTTTACAAAAACTAATATAATTTATATCAGCATTATAACTTCTTTCCCACATACTTCTGGCCATACTCTTCTTGACCCTAAGCGCATCTTTATGCTTCACACAAGCACTAATGCCTTTGCTTACGTCTTCAAGACTGCTATGCGAATCCAATAGAACCCCATTATCATCATTAACAATCTCTGAAATCCCGCCATTGTCAATAGCCAGAACTGGGATTGAACAACTAAAAGCTTCCATAAATGTCACGGGGATTCCCTCTGAACGGCTTACATTTACAAACAGGTCGATATTATGCGTTTTATAGTATTGCAAGACATCTTTATTTGACAGACTTCCCAATAGTCTGACTTCCAAGTTCTTAACAGACATTTGAGAACTTAGCTCTTTAAGATCAGAATATTGATCTCCTGTCCCTATATGTGTCCATAAAATATTTATATCCGTATTGTCTTTTGCTACTAAACAAAGAGCTTTCAACAGCATATCAATACGCTTGACAGGACTTATATGCGAACAACTTACTATTGAAAACTCTTTCGGGCTTTCTGTCATCCTGGTATAAATCTTATTGTCCTTGCTCCCAAGTCTGGAACACGTCACCTTTTTTGCATCGAAAGCATAATGATCTTCAAGGTATTTTTTTCCATTTTCTGATATCGAAAACACCTTAGTGATCTTTTTTAACACGGAAGGACGTAAAGGGAGATAGTCTTTATTGACTTCTAAATAAAGGTCACTTCCGTGTACTCTTGTAAAAAACTTTATTGGATGCACGTGTTTATCATATAAATAGCAGCCAAAGACAGCCCCGTTAAACCAATATGAATAAAAAATATTTTCTGAGCCGTAGGCATTTTTCAAGTATTTATAAAGGCACACGCCCTTACCCACAAAGGCAAATAGCCTGCTCAGCCGTGTTAAAGAGAGCAGCACAAAAGGATACTTGAATATCTCTTTGTATAGATAGATACTTAAAAAGCTGTATATCAAAAACTTTGCATTAGAATTTTTTTCCGAAAAGGCTGCATCGACTTTTACATTTGGGGGAACCTCCCGCATTTTCCTATCCGTCTGCATTGGTATAACGATAACCTCTTTAAAGGCCTCACTCAAATACGTGATCTCTGTTTCTAAGAATTGCTCTTTCGAACCATAGGGATAAGAGACGGTGAACAAAACAAGCGTTTTCATAAAAACTGTCCAAAAAATGCAAGGCGGGACTTCTCTTTTACTGTGACATCAAGTTTATTTTGTGCAAATGCCCTGGCTTCTTCTCTAAGTTTTACATCGCCATATACCGTACAGACAAAATCCCTTATTTTATCTATAGATTTTTCTACATTATCCTTCGTGTTAGGCAGTTCAAGTGAAAATGCATTTGTCGTCTCAAAATCAGTATCTTTATAGGCATATATTATAGGCAGACCTTGGGCCAGATATTGTCGTGTCTTTAACGGACTGGCTTCCTCCATCTTGTTTTCGTATAAGGACAAGGTGCTTATTCCAACGTCATAATGCCGAACCATTTCATTCGCCTTAGCCGTAGGCAGATACCCATGAAAAAAAAGATTTTTGGTATCAAGACCTTCAAAACCAATCATATGAAAATCAAATTCAGGCAATTTTTGAGCCATGTATAAAACTTTGTCGACTCCATGCCATTTCTGATTTGGTGAGCCGATAAAGACCAGGGAAGCTCGAGAAGTCATTGTTCTTGGCTCAAATGGGATATCATCCATTTTTATCCCATTTGCAATAACCGATATAGGTTTATGATAGACTTTAAACTTCTCCTTCAGCTCATCGCTCACACAAACAAAACCACTTGATCCACGTATAAAACACTCCCTGAAAATCCTGTTATACCAATACAAGGCGGAAGAAGAATGTCTATACTCAGTGACATCATCCGTGTTGATCTCCACGATTTGAGGCGACTGTTTTAATGCACCTCGTACAAATGGAGAGTACAGACGGTACCGCATATAAACAAGATCGAAATCAAGATCTTTCAAAATCTTTTTTAATCGCCACGAACTGTATAGAAGATGGACAACTATCTTCCACCCATGTCGTTTGATCTGTATTAATGCTGGAGAAAGCCTCTGCTTTTCAACTGAAAAGAGAGACAAGGATTGAAGTGATAAGACAGTGACATCATGACCTTCGACTATCCACTGCTTAGACTGCATACTGATTTTTTGACTCACACCGCTTTCATTGTCCAAGTCTTGATCTGCCAAATACAATATTTTCATCTTATAACCCGATTGACCCAAGTATCAGAC
>JBFEYG010000162.1:0-5614 GCA_041562275.1 Sulfurimonadaceae bacterium
CTATAATAATATTCAGCAAACTTGGAAGTCAAGACCGACACGAATCAAACACTTATAAAAACATCCAAGACAAACGTCAATAATAATAATAAGGAACACTATGCAAAGAGTCGTAATAAAAGTAGGAACTGCCGTTTTAACAGATAAAAATCAAATCGCCAAAGAGCGTATGCTAAACCTCGTCACACTTATCGCTAACCTAAGAGGCAAATACAAGGTCATCCTTGTCACCTCAGGTGCAGTGGGCGCGGGCTATGCTGCTTTAAAACTTGACAAAAGAAAACAGATCGGTCGCAAAGCCCTTGCAGCAGCGGGACAACCTATTCTGATGACAAGCTACAAGAAGAAGTTTGATATCTACGAGATAGATACGGCGCAAATACTGCTTACCGAAGATGATTTTGACTCGCGCAAACGTACCAAGATGTTTCAAGAGATCATAGATGCCCATTTGGACAATGACATCTTGCCTATCGTCAATGAAAACGACATCTCCTCTACTCCTGAACAGCTTTTTGGAGACAATGATCAACTTTCGGCTTATGTCGCTTATGCCACAGAAGCTGATCTGCTGGTTATCTTAAGTGATATTGACGGCTATTATGACAAAAATCCTAAAGAACACAGTGATGCCAAGATCAAAAAGATAGTCCATGAGATATCAGAGGAAGAGCTTTTAGATACTTCCACACCGAATGATCCTTTTGCCACAGGGGGGATTGTTACCAAGCTCAAGGCAGCAGACTACTTACTCAAAAAAGGCAAGAGGATGTTCCTGTGCAACGGTTTTGATCTCAGTGCAGCAGAATCTTTTCTACTGCGGGACGAACATAATTTGGGAACACTGTTTATTCCAAATATAGAATGTCCAAATCCATATATGGATGACTAAAAGAGGTGCGATAAGACCGTCCCTCTATCTCTCGACTCTCATATGCACAGCCCTCTTTGCGCAAGACAATACACCATTTGATCCATCCGATACACAGATGATGCAAAAAGTCCAGGGGGTTCAGGCCTGTATGAGTAAGATTGACTTTAATGAGCTCTCTGCCATGCAAAAAGAGACCTTATGGCTAAGCATGAAAATCAAAGATATGTGTACCTTAGGCAAGCGCGATCAAGCAGAAAAAGAAGCAAAACTCTTTTATGATAAGGCTATGAACCTTCCTTCTATCGTTCAGATGCAAGTGTGCACACAAGATTTTATCCCTGACTTTGACCTCAAACAAAGGCACATATCTGCGATACAGAGACGATGGACTTTGGCATACCGGACATGAAAAGAATAAACTGGTAGCGTCAGTTAAATAACATCTAGATAAGTCATCTAATAACAGTGACAAATTGAAGTGAGTTGTATAGAAGAGGCCAGTAGCTTTCAAAGGATTCGCCCGAAGGCGAAAAGAGTTAACCGAAAATAGAGATCATAACACCTGCTGCAACAGCAGAACCGATAACACCGGCTACGTTTGGACCCATAGCATGCATCAGAAGCATATTTGTACGGTCATATTCCATACCTACTTTGTTCGATACACGTGCTGCCATCGGCACAGCTGAAACACCTGCCGAACCGATAAGCGGATTGATCTTTTCCCCAGGGAAAAGGTTCATGATCTTAGCCATGATAACACCGGCAGCAGTTCCAATAGAGAAAGCAATAAGACCAAGGATCAAGATCGCCAGAGTATCAACGACAAGGAACTGATCGGCTGCCAATTTTGAACCGACACCCAACCCAAGGAAGATCGTTACCGTGTTGATCAGTGCATTTTGCAAGACATCGTTCAAACGCTCTACCACACCCGACTCTTTTAAGAAGTTACCAAACATAAAGGCACCGATAAGAGGCGTCGAATCCGGAAGAACCATGATCGCCAAAGTAAGTACCATTACCGGGAACACAAGCTTTTCAAGACGGCTTACGTGACGACGTGTAACCATCTTTATCTTGCGTTCCTTCTGTGTTGTCAATGCCTTCATGATCGGAGGCTGAATGATCGGGACAAGCGCCATATATGAGTATGAAGCAACTGCAATCGCACCTAAAAGTTCAGGCGCCAGTTTTGTCGCGATGAAGATAGAAGTCGGACCGTCTGCACCACCGATGATCGAGATCGCTGCGGCCTGTTGAATCGTAAAATCAAATATTTCCGTGTACTGCGAAAGTGCAACTGCACCTACCAGTGTTCCAAAGATCCCAAACTGTGCTGCTCCGCCAAGTAGTGCTGTCTTAGGGTTAGACAGAAGCGGACCGAAATCGGTCATCGCACCTACACCCATAAAGATAAGAATCGGGAACATCTCGTTTGCCAGACCCATATTGTAGATGACACCCAAGAAACCATGTGCACCTGCGATGTTTGCAACAGGGATATTCGCTAACAATCCTCCAAAAGCGATCGGAAGAAGGAGAAGCGGCTCGTATCCTCTTGCAATAGCAAGATAGAAGAGCAGGAAGGTCACGAGGATCATCAATACACGGCCCCATGACTTATGAAAATCACTCATAGCCTCGCCATGAGAATTCAATTCATTCGGATCAGGGTTTAATATCGCATAAACGCCGGTTGACTTTAAAAATCCCTGTACCATCGCACCCATAGTCTGAGCCTTATATGTCTCTTCTTTATGTGTGCTTGATGTTGTCGCTGCTTCGCCGTGTACGGCAGTTGAAGCATACGCCGATAAAGACAACATCACCAATGTCAAAAGCTTGATAAGAAAAAACTTCATCAACTTATCCAAGTACTGCTACGACTTGACCTTCGACAACCTTGTCGTTGGTGCTTACGTTGATTGAAGTGATCACACCACCACGCGGTGCAACAACATCGATCTCCATCTTCATAGACTCAAGGATCATGATAACATCACCTTCCGCTACGCTCTGACCCGGATTGGCAACGATCTTCCACACACTACCCGGAAGTAGTGCTTTGATATCTTCACCTTCACCTGAAGGTACTGAAGGCTTAAGTGTCTCACCATTTACTGCTGTGACTTCGATATTTGCATCGCCTTCAGCCACTTGAACACTGAATTTTTCGCCGTTTACTACTACTGTATAAGATCCTGAACCCATGTTTTCACATCCTTCTGTTTTTATATCTGAATTTTTTCTAACATTGACTTCGCCTTCACCTTTTAAGAAAGCAAGGCCTTTTTCCTGACATGCAGCTGCGATAAAGATATTCTCTTCTGTCGTCTCGATACCGATGTGTTCGAGCTTTTTCTTCCAATGAGCCAATGATTTTGTCTCATCAGCATCTGCAAGATCAATAGCATTTTCTGTTGTCGGTTCCAAGTTTAATTTCTCAGAAGCGATCTTGACGATCTCAGGATCCGGAGCGACCGGAGTCTTTCCGAAGTAACCCAGTACCATCTTTCCGTATCCCGGTGCAATAGCATTCCAAGGACCTTGCATAACATTGTTAAGGGCCTGTTGAAAATAGAACTGAGAAACCGGTGTCACCGATGTACCGTAACCGCCGCGTTCAACAACTTCTCTCATCGCATCGATAACATCAGGGAAACGCTCTAAGATATTGTTATCACGCATCATCTGCGTATTTGCAGTCAGTGCACCCCCCGGCATTGGAGAAAACGGGATCAAAGGAGATACCATAGTCGCTTCAGGCGGCATGAAGTAGTCTTCTAACGATCTGGCAACTTCTTTTTCATAAGTCAGGATCTTCTCGATCTCCAAACCGCCAAGGTCAAAGTCACTTCCCTTTGTCGCATGAAGCATAGTCAGGATATCTGGCTGGCTTGTTCCACCCGAAACCGGTGCAGCGGCCATATCGATACCGTCAATACCCGCTTCAAGTGCTGCCAAATAACAGGCAACAGAAACACCGGCAGTCTCATGTGTATGAAGACGAAGGTGTGTTCCTTCCGGGACAAGTTTACGAGCCATCTTGATCGTCTCATATACTTTCTTAGGAGAAGAAGTTCCTGACGCATCTTTAAAACAGATCGAGTCATAAGGGATACCTGAGTCTAGGATCTCGCGAAGAGTCTTTTCATAAAAAGCCACATCATGCGCCCCTACACATCCAGGCGGAAGGTCCATCATTGTTACGACTACTTCATGTTTAAGACCGTGGTGTGCGATTCTTTCACCTGAATATTTAAGGTTTTCTACATCATTAAGTGCATCGAAGTTACGGATTGTTGTCGTTCCGTGCTTTTTAAACAGCTTTGCATGCAGATCTACAAGTTCACGTGAACCTGTATCCAACATTACTGTGTTGACACCGCGTGCAAGCGTTTGAAGGTTTGCATCCGGTCCGACGATCTCACGGAATCTATCCATCATCGTGAATGCATCTTCATTCAGGTAGAAGTACAAAGATTGAAAACGTGCTCCGCCCCCGAATTCAAAGTGCGTGATCCCTGCTTCTTTCGCTGCTTCGACTGCAGGAAAGAAATCATCCATTAATACCCGTCCCCCAAAGACAGATTGGAACCCGTCTCTGAACGTTGTATCCATTATATCGATAAACTTCTTAGCCATCTTATTCCTTAACTTTTCACATTTTGATGATGCATTATCGCTGCTGTTGCTGCTGCGATTTTTGCATTTTTGTTTGTTTTACTTGAACTACTATCAACCTTAGGTATAGGTTCAGGAAAAAACTTATGGATGAAATAAGATAGAAGATTCATCGCACCGATCATAAGAATCAAGAACGAAAAGACCGTTCCCATTCCCAAGAGCATAAACTTAAAACCTTCGAAAACAAGATTTTCCATGTTTTACCTTTGTAAAAATTTTTTTAATGTTAGTATAAAAGTGTTTAAATTCTCTATAGGAAAGTGAAACTAAAAAAGGTTTTCTGCGCTTTGTTACTATTTTACGTCTATCTTGCGGCTCTTAAATTAAATTTTCATGCACTATGTTTATTTAACCTTCTTTTTGGTAGTATTCGCCCAATTTAATCTGTAAATCAAGACAGGAGCTATAATGAATTTAGACAAAATCGGATACGGGGAAAACCCGGATAAAGTACAAGCGATCATTGAAATCAAGTGTGGATCAAACATAAAGTATGAAGTTGAAAAAGAGAGCGGTGCCTTGGTACTTGATCGTGTAATGCACTCGGCAATGTACTATCCGGCAAACTACGGTTTTGTTAATAAGACACTGTCTCAAGACGGTGACCCGGCTGATATCCTGATCCTTACAGAATACCCTATGCAAGAAGGATGTGTTACGAACTGTCGTCTTGTCGGTGTTTTGATCATGGAGGATGAGAGCGGTATTGATGAAAAACTGCTTGCAGTCCCTACTTCCAAGATCGATCCTACGTTTGAAGAGATCCAAGATCTTGAAGATATCCCAAAACACACTTTGGCCAAGATCAAGAACTTCTTTGAGACCTACAAGATGCTAGAGCCGAACAAATGGGTAAAAGTCCAAGGTTTCCAGAACAAAGCTGCCGCGACTAAGATTTTAGAAGACGCTATAGCAAACTACAAATAAGCGATCCCTCAAGAGGGACACTTATCTTTTTCTTTTCAGCAATCCCCATTATTTCTTTGCTATAATTCACACAATTAAATTTATTGATTTTGAGGTTCTTTCTATGATAGCAGGTATGTATGA
>JBFEYG010000163.1:0-5597 GCA_041562275.1 Sulfurimonadaceae bacterium
TGCCCGACAAGCTCTTCATAAAACTCTATCTTGAGTTTCGGATGCACTCCACCTTGAAACAGGATCTGTGTTCCGCCTATAGCAACGAGCTCGTCTATCTTTGCATCGATCTCTTCATGCGTCAGGATATAAGCGTCATCCTCTTTTGCATGACGGTAAAAAGCACAGAACTTGCAATCCACCCAGCACACATTGGTATAATTGATATTTCTATCGACGATAAAGGTCGTGATCCCCTTAGGATGAAGCTCTTTCTTTCTAGCCGAGGCCATTTTTCCAAGCTCTTTCAGATCAGCCTCGCGGATGAGTTTAAGTGCTTCTTCGGATGTCATTCTTTTCATGATAGCTTCTTTGTTCGGGCTTTATCCGTGATCGCATCCAAGCCCTTGTTTACTTTGTCAGTCAGTTCATCTGTCTTTAAAAGATGATGGCTTTTGATCCAGCTTCCGTCTCTGTAGGCGAGTTTGACCTGCCCTTCCTCATCTTTGAAGACCAATACACGAAGTGGGAGATCTAAAGCGACCGTGATCTCTTCTTGCATCAAACGTGTACCTACCTTCGGGTTTCCAAAGATGATCACCTTCGCCTCGTTAAGTGTCATATCTACCATCTTCGCATTGCCTTGATGATTGATGACAGCGAAGACACCGAAGCCCTTCTCTTTCACGATCGTCTTGATATTTGCTATCGTCTCATCGACGGTATAATCACTCGGTTTTATAATAATATCATTGGCAAAGAGTCCAATACTCAGCGCCAAAACAGCTAAAATATTTTTCATTACCATCTGTTCCTTTTACGTTTTTTAAAAAAGAGTCTGTACAGCATGACAATAACTACAAGAGCAATCGCTATCTGCACCCATGCACTGAATCGTAGTACCTTGTTCAAGATAGTACCGTGCATTTCATTGTCTATCTTTACACCGGCCATCTGCGAAGCGTGTACCATAGCAGAAACGGCCAAGTCACCTTCAGGGATATTGACATGACATGACATACAGACACCGCGACGATCAAGCCCTTCACGCTGACTCTCGTCCAAAGGACCTTCCAGTTTCCAGTGGTGTCCTACTGTCTGCAGTTGCGTCCCGTTCTCATCCATAAAACGTGAATAGTCATGATCCAGGTTTTTTATAGAGGATATCTGCTCATCAACATTCGCAGGTATGACCTTTCCTTCTGCTGTCATCAGATCGACTATCGTCGTCTTGCTCGGATCACCTGTTGTCTTGGCTCCGTCCACACCCAGACCAAGCGCTTTGTCACTGGCATGGCAAGATTCGCAGGTTCGCGACTGCTTCTGGATCGTGTGCGGCTGGATCGGTGACATATCGATCGCCTTTTGACCCTCTTCCCCGGCACCCTCTACATTAGGTATCTTGAAGATGTGGTTCTGCAGCAGGGCTTTTCCGTCTTTTCCAATGACCGTGATCGTGGTTTGACAACCCGGTACAGTTGGAGATATACGTCCTTCGCCGTTTTGAGAAAGAGGTGGATCTTCCCAGCGCAGGTATGAGCGTGTTTCCGTCACTTTTCCATCAATAAGATACTCTTTAAGGTTCTTTTTCATGTCCCCTGTACGGCCGTGAATATCTTGGTCATGCGAAGCCTTGAGCCAATCGACATTTTGTTTTTGACCGGAATAATCGATCTTGACATGGCATCCGTAACATTGCGGTGCCCAGGTCGCATGACAAGTATAGCATTCCAGTTCATCCGTATGTGCAGCGATCCCATCCATAGCGACAAGACCTGCTTTAGAGAGCTTCTCCTCTTCTTTTAAAGCTTTAAGAGGTGTCAGTTCGATATCTTTACCCGAGGCAAGGTGCACCGTGACATGCGTACCTTTTTTGACGACATTGGTAAGCGGATTGCCTCTTGCCGAGAGAAGATAACCTTCTTCTGCCTTATACTCGGTACCTTTTTTCAGATATTCTGCCAGAGTATTCGCAGTGCCCCGTTCTTTACCTTCTTTGTACTGCGTAGAGAACTCATCTGAGTACCCCAAAGGAAGTTCCCAGGGATAGGCCTTGGTCGTACCATGACAATCCTGACACTCTATCTCGACAGGTGCCAGTGTCGTTCCCGAGAGGAAACCGTCTCCGTGCATATCATTGGAGGTATGGCAATCCTGACATAGCATCCCTTTTTGATAATGGATGTCTTCTTTCATGTGAAGGTATCGTTTTGTATGAAGGTCAGGCTGTCCGTTTCCATCTTCATCAAAGGTGGCATTATACGAAGTCTCCATCAAACCCTGATAAGAGACCCCGATACGTTTTCCGCGGTTATGGCAGGTTGTACAGGTCTCGACAGGAACACCCGAATACTCTACATCATGCACCTTGACCTTAGCCTCGCGTGAGGACTGGATGGAGTGGACAAGCAGATGGCCCGGTTCCTTGGATATCTCTTTATCACTCCCCTCGTACAGACCTGCGTTAGAGTAGGGAATGTGACAAGCGGCACAGCCTATGCCTCTGAAATCACCGCGTTTTTGACGACCCTTGGAACCCGTATGACAGCGAAGACAGTCTTGACGAAGGTAGGTGTAGACAGCAAGCGTCGGATCTTTCTCAACCTCTTCGGCTGTAGGTGCTTCCGGCAGACTTTTCATCTCTTTGGGGAATACATCAGGTTCTAAAGCGGACAGTTCCTGCATGTATTTTTGATACGCCGGTGAGCCCAAACGTACATGCGGGTCTTCCGGGTTCTTGGTCACATAATTGCCGATATCATGCTTGTAGCCGTTTTTACCGCCGAAACCCCAGAGCGTACCCTGTATCTTGCCCTGTTCCGTCTGCATAAGCGAGTTATGCTGGGCACCGACCTGCTCTTCATGACACATACCGCAGGTATGCTCATTGATCCACGGACTAGCGGGTGCAGGATAATACTCTTTGGGACCCTTGTGGGTCAGAAAGTACTTTACTGTACCGCTGTGTGCGCGTTTTTTGTTTGTCGTCTGCGGATTTCCCCCGTGACAGACAATGCAGTCATTGCCGGCATGTCCAGCTTGCTCGGCAACAACAAGGATCTCTTTCATCATCCCCGAATTTCTCTCTCTGATATCTTCGATACCCTTGTGGCACTCAACACAACTGTTTTTTGCCATAAGGGTGAGACTGAGCAGAAGAAGAAAAGGGAGAAGTTTTTTCATAACGACTATTTTGACTTTGCTACCGCGTCCAGGACACCATTGATAAACTTAGGAGACTGTTCTGTCCCGAAGGCTTTGGTGATCTCTATCGCTTCGTTGATGATAACGGCAGAGTCAAGTTCTCCGTAAAGGATCTCATAGGCACCCAAACGAAGTGTTGCCCGCTCGATCGCGCCCAGGCGGTCGAAATCCCACTCTTTCAGACTCTCTATGATCTTCTCATCGATCTCTGCCAAGTGCTCCATCACCCCGGTAAAAAGGTTCATAGCAAACTCGCGCTGCTTGTTGCGTATCTTCTTCTCTTCGAGGATCTCATCCGAGAAATCTGCGATACTCTGGTTACCCAAATCGTAAGCGTACAACAGGCTTACGACAGCCATTCTGGCGTGATGACGCGTCGCCATTATGCCTCGATCGCAGTGTACAGGTTTAGCATCTCGATGACAGTGACCATAGCTTCACCGCCTTTATTGCCCGCTTTTGAGCCGGCACGTTCTATTGCCTGTTCGATCGTATCGACAGTCAGTACACCAAAGGCAACAGGCTTGCCGTATTTGAGCGCTACCGATGCCACGCCCTTGGTCGCTTCAGCAGAGATATAGTCAAAATGAGGCGTTGCTCCGCGAATTACGGCACCAAGACAACATACTGCATCATATCTGCCTGAAGCCAATGCTTTTTCCAGCGCCAAAGGGACTTCGAATGCACCTGGTACCAAGATCAGTTCCAGATCTTCTTCGTTTCCGCCATGACGGAGATAAGCATCTTTTGCACCTTCTACCAGACGATCCGTGATGATGTGGTTAAAACGTGAGTTGATGATCGCGATTTTTTTGCCGACTTGGGCCTGTAGTTTACCTTCTACAATTTTCATATGTTTTCCTTGTTAGAGTTAAGATTTTGAGTGTTAAAACAAAAAGTGCGGCTTAGAGCACATCAGCCTGACATGAGGTCAGGTACAGTGTTTAACTAAGCCAAATGGGCAGAGTCCATCGGGCTTTATAAATTGGTGTATTATAACGAAGATACTTCCTTAATTTTCTGAAGTTTTATGACCAGTGCTTCAAGCTCGTTCAGCTTGACCATGTTCGGACCGTCAGAGAGTGCAATAGAAGGATCGAAATGTGTCTCAAAAAAGTATCCGTCTACACCCACTGCTGCAGCTGCTTTGGCAAGGTATGGGACCATTGAAGAATCCCCGCCTGTCTTGCCTCCGGCTGCACCTGGCATCTGCACACTGTGCGTCGCATCAAAGATGACCGGAGCAAACTGTTTCATGATCACCAAAGAACGCATGTCTACGACAAGGTTTCCGTATCCGAAAGTCGTTCCCCGTTCACAAAGATAGACCTTGTGTTTAAGGGAGTTCTCATACGATGCTTCCTGACAGCCGCGTGTGTTCAGCACTTTTAAGACCGGGTATTGCATATCAGCGGGAGCCAGAAACTGCCCTTTTTTGATATTGATGATGCAATCCGTCTTTGCCGCTGCGACAAGCAGGTCTGTCTGTCTGCATAAAAATGCAGGTATCTGAAGAACATCGACGACTTTGGAGACAGGTTCTACCTGCCAGCTCTCATGTATATCCGTCACGATCTTGAACCCAAAAGTATCTTTTACCTTTTGAAGTATTCGCATACCTTCTTCGACACCGGGACCTCTGAAACTCTCCAAAGAGGTGCGGTTCGCTTTGTCGAAACTCGCTTTGAAATAAAAATCTATCTCCGGGTTTTCATGATAAGGCTTCAATGCCTCGGCGATCTTAAAAATATTTTCTTCGCTCTCAATAACACAAGGGCCTGCAAAAAGTACCATTTTTTTTCCTCTTAGAGCGTAAAACACGCTCTTTTATATCGTGATTATAGCTTATTTTTTGACAACCAGCATACCGGCTATAAAAATAGCCGCTATGCCCATCGAAGTCGTCAGGTTAGGTAGGGCGTCTCCCATCAAAAGACCGATGATGATAGCAAAGACGATATTGGAGTAAGAGACTGCTCCGACTATACCTGCCTTGGTCACACCGTATGCCTTGGTCATATAGACCTGAGCCATCGTCGCAAACAGTCCCAATCCTATGATGTTAAACCAGTCCATACCCCCTGGAACCGTAAAAGCAGCAAACATGAAGTCAAGCTCCTCTATCTGCACGTAAGGAGCCAATGCTAAAAGTATCAAAGGTCCGAACGTCCCCACACTCATAAACGAAAGGACAATAGAACGGGTGTCATAATAGTTTCTGAGTTCTCTTACCGAGGTATAGGCCAAAGCAGCACCGACACCCGAAAATATGCCCAAAAGATCTGTCTTTTTAAGTAAAAGACCTTCAGGCTGCGTGATCAAGACAATACCGATAAAACCGACAAACAAGGCTATCCAGCCGTACACGTTCATCTTCTCTTTCAAAAACACATAAGCAAAAAACGCCGTAAACA
>JBFEYG010000164.1:0-5596 GCA_041562275.1 Sulfurimonadaceae bacterium
CAGGGCAGATATTCAGACAGACAAGCTTGAGTATGAGGAGAACTATACAAAAGCGCCCTTTTCAGCAGGTGTAGAGCATCTTCATTTTGGGATGCAGGATGTGCGTATAGATGGGGATAAGGTCACAATCGATCATTTTGACACGAATCTGTCCGACTTTTCATTGAAGGATCTTGCCTCAGCAGAAGAGTGGATACGTTTTAGATCGTTTGCAGTGGGGGGAGAACTGCACAAGAGTGAAAAGACAGATCTTGATATAGAACAGGTCAGTGTGGATAGACTCGATCTCCATGCCTTGATGGATAAAGCAGGGGTGCTGAACTTCAGCCGACTGCTACCCAAGAGCAAGGTAAAAGAAGAGACGGCTCCACAGAGTGAACCGCCTGCTGTGGAGTGGAAGGTCAAGCGCTTTAGGCTCAGCGATTCCAAGCTTGATTTTCACGATAAGTTCAATGCCGTTGACGGATTGATACAGCTTGATAAGATCAACTTAGTGCTTGATGATTTAAGTTCAACAAAAGGGAGTTGGGCAAAGAGCAGCTTGTCCCTTCGTATGAACAAGACAGGACTGATGCATGTAAATAGCAAGATCCGTCAGACACCTTTGCAGGTCAATAGCGACTTCACACTCAAAGGACTTGAGCTTGTCAGTTTTCAGCCTTATGTCGAAAAACATGTGAACATGGATATCAAAAGCGGGAGCGTCGATCTGGACTTCAAAGCTGAACTGAAGGAAGCATCGAGCAAACTTTTTGCCAATACGCGCATAAACGATTTGAACCTTTTGGAACGTCGTGAAGGGAAGAGCTTCTTTGCCTTTAAAAAGCTTGCGATCAAGAACATAGACCTCTCCATGAATCCGGACCGGATGAAGATCGCTGAGGTGAACATCCATGAACCCTATGCAAGAGTGAAGATCGATACCGATAAAAGCAGCAATCTTGATTCGCTTACAGTTTCTGATCCCGGATCAGCCAAAAAGGAGAGCTCTTCTGAAAAGCCTTTTGCCGTCTTTGTGAGCAAGGTGAATTTCAAAGACGGAAAAGGCGAGTTCTCAGACCTCTCCCTGCCCTTGCCTTTTAAAACAGACATCCATGATCTTAATGGAAACCTCTTGGGACTGGGAACCCTTAAAGATATTAACACGGTTGTAGATATTGACGGAGTAGTTGATGAATATGGTCTGGCGAAGATAAAAGGCGGTTTTTTGTCGGCAGACCCAAAAGTGTTTACGGATATACAGCTGAAGTTTCAAAACATCGATATGACAAATCTGTCACCTTATACAGGCAAGTTTATAGGCTATGAACTCAAAGAGGGAAAGATGAATGTCGAGTTGGCTTACAAGATAGACAGATCAGAGATGCAGGGCGGAAACAGGGTCGTTCTTAAGCGGCTGACACTTGGAGAGGAAGTAGAAAGCGAAGATGCGATCTCTGCGCCGGTGGGACTTGCTATCGCCCTGCTAAAAGACAGTGACGGGGTAATCGATCTTGATGTGCCGGTCACCGGAAATGTAGACGAACCGGAGTTTGCTATAGGACATGTGGTCTGGACTGCGTTTAAGAACCTGATAGTAGGTGTGGCAACGGCACCTTTTAAATTTCTGGGGGACATGCTCGGTGTCAGTGCCGAGGAGCTTGAGAACATCGCATTTGAACCGGGAAGATCAAAGCTCATGCCGCCTGAGCGCGAAAAGCTTGATAAGCTTTCCAAAGCACTTTCATCCAAGAAGATGCTGATCTTGAAAGTTGCTGGTACGTATGATGATTCATATGATCTTATGGCGATGAAAACAGCAAGACTTTATCAAGAAGCCATACGCAAGCTTGAAGACAACACGACGGATATTGCACTGATGGACAAAGATGAGCTTGATGATCTTTTGAAAGAGATGTATGTAGATCATTTCGGCGAAGAGAGTCTTGAGCTCAAAGAAGAGAAGCTTAAGGAACGGGATCTCGATGCAGATACTACAAAGGCGGAACTGCGTAGACAGATAAAAGATGCGCTTATCGACAATCAGAATGTCTCTTCCCAGGATCTTATGCAGTTGGCGCAAGAACGTGCCAAAGCTATTGTGTCGCATCTAATCGGCAAAGGTATTGATCCGGACCGCCTAGAACTTATGCCAAGTGTAAAATCGGGATCAAAAGAGGTGCAGAAGGAATACATACCGACCAAGCTTGAACTGGGCGCCAGATGACGTGGCGACAAGCCTTAACTCAGTGCGATTGTGATAGAATACGCGTATGAAAAACAGACGCAGTGATTATATTGAGATTGTCAAAGAAACGCTTCAGATAGAGGCAGATGCCCTGCTGAATGCCAAGGCGCATATCTCCGATGAGATCATTCAGGCAGTGGAATGTATCCGTAATTGCCGCGGCAAGCTTATCATCACAGGAGTGGGTAAGTCCGGTCTGATAGGTGCGAAGATGGCGGCAACCTTTGCTTCTACGGGAACTCCGAGCTTTTTTCTCCACCCAACGGAAGCGCTGCATGGCGATCTGGGGATGATAGGTCCGGATGATGTCGTTCTTGCGATCTCCTACAGCGGTGAAAGCGGCGAGCTGAGTGCTATCCTGCCGCACATCAAACGTTTCAACATACCTCTTATCGGGATGACGCGTAATAGCAGCTCCACATTGGGCAAGTTCTCCGATATCGTGATATCTATAGAGGTGTCAAAAGAAGCTTGTCCTCTGGGGATTGCACCGACTTCGTCGACTACGTTGACGCTTGCCCTTGGTGATGCTATAGCCGTTTGTATGATGCATGCACGCGACTTTAAAAAAGAGGACTTTGCCTCTTTTCATCCGGGCGGTTCATTGGGGCGTCAACTTTTTGTGAAGGTATCTGATCTGATGCGCAGGGATGAACTTCCGCTTGTGAGCAAAGAGACTCCGGTCAAAGAAGCGATCCTGGCCATCAGCGAAGGGCGTTTGGGTACGGCACTTTTAGTAGATGAGAACAATAAGCTTCTGGGTCTGATCTCGGATGGGGATATCCGCCGGGCTCTGCTTAAAGAGGGGTTCTCCCTGGATGAGAAGATCTCGGAATATGCGACGATGAACCCGATGACGATCCGTGATGAGAGTATGCTTGCTTCGGATGCGCTTGTCCTTATCGAACAAAAGAAGATACAACTGATGGTTGTTACAGATGAAAACAACAGTGTAAAGGGTGTCTTGCATATCCATAAGCTGATAGAAGAAGGCATAAAATAATGATGAGACTGAATAAGTTCATTGCCCACTACTCGACATATTCGAGACGCGAGGCAGACGCAGCTGTTTTAAAAGGCGCTGTAAAGATCAACGGGAAAGTCGAGACCAACCCGGCAACACAGGTAGATGAGCGCAATATGGATGTCTATGTCCACGGGAAAAAAGTCTCGCCAAAAGATATTATCACGGTCATTGCCTACAACAAGCCTAAAGGTGAACTGGTCACCAAGAACGATCCGCGCGGACGAAAGATCATCTACGATACGCTTGATCACAAGTTCAGGCATTTTATTCCTGTCGGACGGCTTGACTTCGCATCAGAGGGACTTTTACTATTAACGGACTCCTCGGTGGTAGCCACTATCTTGATGAACTCTGATCTTGAACGTATTTACAAGATCAAGATCAAGGGTCCTGTTACGGAAGCGATGGAAGAGGCGATGAAAAAAGGTCTTCAACTGGAAGATGCGAGCGCGGGTGCACACTCGCACAGTAAAGTCACCTCGATGACCTTTGCTCCCTTCGCAGCTTATAGAGTAGAGAAGAACACACCAAACTACTCGATCTTAAAAGTAGGGATCACCGAAGGTAAGAACCGTGAGCTCAGACGCTTCTTCGCCCATTTTGATGCCGAAGTAGCGGACCTTAAACGGATCTCTTACGGTGGGATCGAGTTGAATAATCTTCCTGATGGAAAAACACGCTATCTTACGCGCAGCGAGTACACAAGTGTACGTGAATATGTCGATAAAGTGACCAAGACAGACGCGCAAAGAGAGAACTTCAAGAAGCGAAAAGAAGAAAAAGAAGCCAAAGAGAAGATGCAGCTTGAAAAAGATGCTGAAAAGCTCAATGCGATGGAAGAAGACAAAGAGAAACGAAAGCGCATTGAAAAAGCCAAGAACAAACTTCAAGGTGTGCTGAAAGATGATAAATCGTGGGATGATTATTACGATGATGAATAAATGCATCTGTGATAACAAAAGAACTTAAAAGAAAGCGAGACTTTTCAAAATGACTAAAATCAAATTAAAGACAGAACACACTACGCAGATGATCAATATTACCAAAGAGGTAAAAGAAGCGGTGATCACATCAGGCATTAAAGACGGGATAGTCGTAGTCTTTACCCCGCATACGACGGCTTCGGTCATACTGTTTGAGAACATAGACCAAAACCTGCGCCGTGACTATTTGAAACTGCTGAAGACCTATGTCTCAAGCCAAGAGTATTCGCACAAGGGCGGAAATGCGGCAGGACACCTAAAGTCGGCTATGTCAGGCGCTTCTGTCAGTGTCCCGGTAGTAGACGGTCTTCCGATGTTTGGTGAATGGCAGGGTGCCTTCTTTTGTGAGTTTGACGGTCCGAGAGAAGCACGCGATATCATCATCAAAGTCATAAACGGTTAATACAATGCGGCTTTGCCTGAAACTTTTTTACTTTGTAAAAACCATCAAGATTAGCTTTGTCTGACTTTACCTATCTTCTCCGTCCCAAGGTCTTTTCTGACTTTGTCGGACAAAAGCATCTGGTCTCCGAAGACTCTCCCCTAAGGCGGCTTTTGCAAAATGCTCAGATGCCCCACGCTTTTTTTTATGGGCCTCCGGGCTGTGGAAAGACGACCCTTGCACGTATCATTGCCAACGAACTTGATGCTCCATTTTACGAGTTCAACGCGACTTCACTTAAGATAGAACAGCTTCGTAAGATATTCACCCAGTATGAGAATGCTTTGCAAAAACCGCTGATCTTCATCGATGAGGTCCACAGGCTGGCGAAAAACCAGCAGGAGGTCCTGTTGCCTGTTATGGAGACTAACGCAGTGTTAGTGATAGGTGCTTCTACAGAAAACCCCTATTTCAGTCTGACAGCCGGGATTCGCTCGCGATCCATGCTCTTTGAGCTCAAAGCGCACGGGGATGAGGATCTGCATGCCCTGGCGAAGAGAGCCTGTGACAAAGAACAGCTCTCTTTGGAAGAGGAAGCCATGCGTTATCTTGTCGTCTCGAGCAACGGCGATGCCAGAGCGATGCTGAAGCTTTTGGAGTTTGTCTCAGTCGGCAAGAAAGACATCTCTTTGGCAGACCTCAAGGCTTTACGTCCGCATTCTCTAAACGATGGGACAGGTGAAGCCTCTGTACATTATGATCTGATATCAGCTATGATAAAGTCAATTCGGGGCTCAGACCCGGATGCTGCAGTATATTACCTGGCCCGTCTTATCGAAGGTGGAGAAAATCCTGCTTTTATTGCACGCAGACTGGTCATATTGGCTTCAGAAGACATTGGCAATGCAAATCCTCAGGCCTTGACCTTATGTACCTCTGCGATGACTTCGGTAGCTCAGATAGGCTATCCTGAATCA
>JBFEYG010000165.1:0-5591 GCA_041562275.1 Sulfurimonadaceae bacterium
GCCGCGTAGAAGTGTCCGATCTTATCGGCTCCGCCGGAATCAGTATCGCGTCCAAACCACTCTTCTCGGTCCGAATAAGGTTTTCTTTTCCCATACTCCCAGTTGGCAATGCCCCATGCCGTGATTGCAGCCATACCCATCAGATTGGTATACAGGATATCTTTTTTACTTGCGTTGTTTTCAGCAAAGACCAGTGTAAGTGTCAGAAAAAAGATAAGTATAAGACGAGACATAAGAACTGCTTTTTATTTTATTTTACCATGTAAAAAGTGAAGCGTGAAAGGTATCTGTTGTAGGACGTGTTAAAACACCCGAGAGATCATTTCTTGGTGGTGAGCTCTCTGTATTTTTTGACATAAAAACTCTGGTCGGTATCACACTATGGCGAACGCCCCGATATGTAAAGGTTCAGTGCTGAACAGCCAAGTTTTTTCTCTACCCTTGGCTGGAGGGTCATCAATATGTCTTTGCGTTTTTTGGGGGCTGTTCCGCTTTGCCTGACGCGTACAAGCGTGACCTTTTGAGGCTTTTGGTTAGGATTCTTGATCATATACATCACCCCGTCGCAACCGCATTCGGAACTCTTTTTTGTATAGATCGACGGATAGGAACCGCCTAGACCAATACTGTCACATCCTAAAAAAAGTAAGGGTAATACAAAAAGGCAATATCGTCTCATCCCAACCTCCGTTAGCAATATTATAGCGAAACTGAATACTTGACTTGTCTGGTGATCCGTCGGCCTGTCAAACGTGACTCAATGCACTCGACTGGCAAGAGTCTTATACTTTGAAAGGCTCATGTGAAGTGCAGCTTCAACCCTTTCATTAAAACATGAAAAGATGACATGCTCCAGGGTTGTACCCTGCACAGACTTCAAGACTTCAGAGACGGCGATATCGCAAGCTTTTTCAATGGGAAAACCATAGATGCCGCAGCTGATGGCTGAAAAAGCGATTGAGCGCATCTTATGGGTGTTGGCTATCTCGATACATTCCCTGTAACACGAGGCTAAAAGCGCTTCTTCGTTCGCAGATCCACCCTGCCAGATCGGACCGACAGCATGGATAACATATTTAGCCGGAAGAGCATAGCCTTTTGTCAGTTTGGCATGTCCTGTCTCACACCCGTTTAGTGTTCGACACTCTTGTAAAAGTCCGCTTCCCGCTGCTGCATGAATAGCTCCGTCAACTCCTCCGCCCCCTAGAAGTGAAGAGTTCGCTGCATTCACGATCGCATCGACTTGCAGCTTTGTTATATCCGATCTCAATACTTCCATTTTGACCATGCGCAGGGATGCCTAAAGTTTGGGTCTTCTTACTTGCCGATCCCACCGCTTTTGACGGTCGGTCCCATAAAACTATCATCATTCAAGCACTCCTGTGCCCCCATTTTGATCTCTTCTTCTTCTATCGCGACCTTGCACATCTTCCTTTTGTATTTGATCTTCGCGGCACAATCATCCTCATACTCATTTTTCGCATCATCCTCGATACAGGCTTTTATCTCAAGAACATCCTCTGTATCAAACGTCAACATGCAGTAATCGCGCAACCAATCTATTTTAAGTCCTTTGACTTCGCAATCCTCAGCAAATACGGGCACGGCCAAAAAAAGACCGAACAAGAAAGTTATCAATAGTTTCATTTTATATTCCCCTTTATTTTTATATTCCGTCTGTATATATTAAGACTATCATAGCGAGTTATATGGTTTTGTGCCATATCAGTAGCCTCTCATCTCACCCTCGATATAGGCAAGCGACTCTTTTAATGCTTGTATGACCGAGATGTTTTTTTCTTGTAATCGCTCCAAAGAGAGGAGTTTCAACTTTTCTAGATAGAGATTCAGTAGTTCTTCTTCATTCATATGTCTATCCTAAAATTGGAATATTTCAAGATTATAGCGAATAAAGAGGTCTTAGGAAAATCCCCCGAAGGAGATGAAGAATGAATCCGCTTGATATTTTACGCCCTAAGCAGTTCAGGCAAAGAAGTAAAAAGCTTTACTTCCGAGTAGGTATTACTTGATACCGTGATCAGCCCAGTACGAACGGATCATGTTCTTTGTCTCTTCTGGAAGAGCGATATAACCAAGTGTTTTCGCTGCTGCATCACCATTTTTGAATGCATACTCATAAAATGCCGCAACGTCTTTGTTTGTTTTAGCTGCTTCTGTTGGAAGAAGGATGAACGTCGCTGCGACTACTGGGTATGAAGTATCACCAGGCTGTAGTGCTAACAGTGCATAGAAGTTATCTTCTTTTGTCCATGAAGCATATTTTGCCGCTGCTTTGAAGTTCTCTTCTCTCGCCGTTACCCATTTACCGCTAGCTGTTTGAAGAGTCGCTGCTGCAAGGTTGTTTTTCTCTTTGTAGGCGTTTTCGATATAACCGATTGAAAATGGCGTCTGTTTTACTAAAGATGCAACGCCTTCGTTACCTTTTCCACCGATACCAGTTGCCCAGTCGATTGCTTTACCAGCACCAAAGCTGTTTTTCCAGTTCTCGTTTGACTCAGAAAGGTAGTAAGTAAAGTTGTACGTCGTACCTGATCCGTCTGAACGGTGACATACGATGATCTTCTCATCCGGAAGGTTTACGCCTGCGTTATCAGCTTTGATCGCTGCGTCATTCCACTTAGTGATCTTTCCTGCGAAGATATCCGCTACTACAGAGTTTTTCAGTTTAAGCTGCTCATCTGAAACACCTGGGACATGATGTGCTACGACGATCGAACCGATAACTGCTGGAAACTGAAGAAGTTTCTTTTTAGTCAGTTCTTTTGTTGTTAGTGGCTTATCCGAAGCACCGAAGTTCACGACACGCTTAGAGATCTGTTTGATACCCCCGCCTGAACCGATTGATTGGTAGTTGACACGAGTCTTTGTGTCTTTTTGGTACGAGTACGCCCAGTCATAATATAAAGGTGCTGGGAAAGACGCGCCCGCTCCACTGATTGTTCCTGCTAATAAACCTGAAGTTGCAACCGCTGCGATTAACAAACCTTGTACGATCTTAGTCATATCTTAGTCCTTGTAATTTTTTGTTGGTGCAATTGTACGTGAGTTAGATAACAAGATGATTACAGAGCTATACTTTTGTGTAACCTTTTTGTTACAATCATACTATATCATTTCAGAATTATAAAAAAGTAAACATATAGTTTTTCACTAAACCTTATACCTATAAAGGAAAGTAATGCTTCCACGTTACGAAAACAAGATCAACGAAATACAAGGGATGTTGTCACAGCTTATCTCTGAAGTCGTTGAGGCACATACACAAGCATTAAATGCTTATAAGAACCAGGTCCCGGACGAATTCGATATCGTCAAGACGACACTTAAGAGTATTCAAAAAGAAGCCAACGCTATCGATAATGAGATCGTCAAGACCTTTGCTCTTTTCGGGCCGGAAGCACAAGAACTTCGTCTCTTGATCGCATACTTAAAGATGACAAACGAACTGGTACGTATCGGTGAAGGTGCGAAGAAATATGCTAAAAGAATGAAAGAACATTGTCAAGGTGAGTGTAACCTTAAAAGCCTTGATGATATCATCATCAAACTTCACTCGAGCTCGATCACAGCACTTAAGCTGATCTCGGAGTGTTTCTCCAATCATGACGAATGTGACTATACCGATCTTTATCGTTCGGTCATGGTCGAAGAGAGTAAATGCGATGACCTTCACTCTATTTTAGAAAAAGACATTCTTTCACGCATAATCGTCGAAGGTGAACTCTCCATCGAGTATGTAAAAGTATTAAGCACCCTTCGCAAGTTGGAACGTGCGTCAGACCATGCGATCAATATCGCTAAACTGATGCTCTACTCTAAAGAGGGTGGAGAGATCCAAAGTTATTAATATCCAAAAGGATTGACATGTCTAAAGCGTCGATTGTAATCGTTGAAGATGAAGAGGATATCTTAGAGCTTTTAGAGTACAACCTTCAAAAAGAGGGGTATGAGACCGTCGGATTTCTAAACACAAAGGGCGTTGCTCAACTGCTAGAAGAGGAGACCATCGACCTTCTGCTTATGGATCGAAACCTACCGGGTGTGGAGGGAAGTGAATTTGTCGCAGACCTTCGTAAACAAGGTGTTCAGACCCCTGTCATCTATCTCTCAGCAAAAAACAAAGAGAGCGATATCGAAGAGGGCTTCGATAGAGGTGCCGATGACTATATCACCAAACCTTTTAGCCCAAAAGAGGTCGTCATGCGCATCAAAGCTGTGCTTAAACGTACCAAGCCAGACTTTAACAAGGAAGTGATCTCTTATCGTGATATCATCATGAACCCTCAAAACCGAGAGGTAAGTGTCGGCGGAACCAAGGTCGATCTGTCAAAACTTGAGTTCGACCTCCTTTCAACCCTTATTAAGAACCAGAATATTGTACTCGACAGGGATTACCTTTTGGAAAATGTGTGGGGTGGAGATGAAATCTATCAGGACAAGACAGTCAATGTCGCTATCAACCGACTCAAAGACAAGATAGACCCTAATAAAGACAAAGAGTATATCAAGACCGTACGCGGTGTGGGTTACAGTCTGTGCTAAAGCTCTACCAGACATTTTTTCTAAACTTCTTAGCCATCTTTATTGGTACCCTTGCCATCTCTTCCCTGGTGGCCTATCTGAGTGTAAAGAATACGACCATTCACGATAACAAAGAACAGCTTGAACAGCACATCTCACTTCTTGAGATGCAATTTCCCTATGTTCAAGACCTTGATACCTTTGTTGCAGAGATACATCAACGTAGCAAGCTGCGCGTGACGATCATTGACGACAGTGGTCTTGTCCTTGCTGAATCCAACAAAGACAAAGAGACGATGGACAACCACAGAGGTCGTGCCGAGATTATGCAAGCAGCCGCTGAACCATATGGTTATGTCACTCGCTACTCACATACCATCGGTGCAGACTTGATGTATGTGGCCAAAAAAATTTCCTATAAGAACCGACCTGTCTTTCTTCGTCTCTCTATCTCTCTTGAGGCTATCATGCAAGAGTTCTATGCTCTGTGGTCGCGTTTGGCCATCGTCTTCTCTGTCTTTCTTGTGATCGGTCTTTTCATCGTCTACAAACTCAGTAAAAAGATCCATTATGATACGCAAGAGATCACCAATTATCTGCGCGAAGTCTCTGATAAGAACTACAAGGCGATCATCAAACCAAAATACTTCTCAGAGTTCTTGTATGTCGCTGTCGTTCTGAAGAACCTGGCCAAAAAACTGAATAATCGTGATAAGCAAAAACGTAAATATACGGCCAGATTGAGACTGATCAACAAACAAAGAAACGACATCCTCTCTGCGATCGGCCATGAGTTCAAAAACCCTGTTGCCTCTATTCAGGGGTATGCAGAGACACTCATCGATGATCCAAATACGGATATAAAGATACGACAGCGTTTCTTGGAAAAAATCATGCAAAACAGCAAGAAGATCACCTCTATGCTCGAGCGAATATCGCTCTCTGTCAAACTCGAGAATCAAGACTTGAAACCATCACACACCCAATTCGATCTTTTAGAGTTGACCCAAGACATCATCATGAACCTCAGCAAAAAGTACAAAGACAGA
>JBFEYG010000166.1:0-5549 GCA_041562275.1 Sulfurimonadaceae bacterium
GAATCTTATGTCACTCTGACGTTAAAAGAGCATACCCGGTATAAAACGCTTCATATCAAAGATCATGAAGAAGCCTTGAATGTCCTTTTTGATCTGCTTTTTGATTCAGGTGTCATCGTCACTCTGGATGAACTCGGTGGAGTAGGACATAGAGTGGTCCATGGGGGTGAGTTTTATACGCAGGCGACTTTGGTTGATGAGGAAATGATCTTAAAATTGGAGTCTCTTATCCCCTTGGCTCCTCTGCATAATCCGGCCAACATCGCAGGGATTCGTGCCGTCACGGCGCATGCTAAGGAGCTTGTGCAGGTCGCCGTATTTGATACGGCGTTTCATCAGAGCATGCCTGAAAAGGCCTATCGGTATGCGATTCCCGCAGAGCTGTACGAGACGGACAGTATACGGCGTTACGGATTTCATGGGACTTCGCACGCTTATATCACCAAAGCAACGGCAAGATACCTGGACAAAGAGGTGTCGGATCTTAATATCATCAGTCTGCATCTTGGCAACGGTGCAAGCGTATGTGCGGTGAGAGAAGGAAAAAGTATCGATACCTCGATGGGGATGACACCTTTAGAAGGCCTTGCTATGGGATCAAGAAGCGGAGATATCGATCCTTCTATCATCTTTTATCTTCAGCGGCATAAGGGGTACGATATAGACAAGATCGATCACCTTTTAAACTATGAGAGCGGGTTGATCGGTTTATGCGGTGAGAACGATATGCGCGTTATTGTCAAAAAAGCAAAGACGAATGAAGATTACCGGCTTGCCCTTGATGTGTTCGTGTACCGCATTCAAAAATATATCGGTGCATATATGGCGATATTAGGATCTGTCGATGCGATCGTCTTTACCGGTGGGATAGGTGAACACTCCTGCGAAGTGCGTGAAATGGTATGTGAGGGTCTGGAAGGTCTGGGTGTCATCATCGATCCTGAGAAAAAAGAGAGCATCGAGGTCCAATCGGATTTCTCTTCAGTACGAATATGTGTCATATCCACGGATGAAGAGCTGGAGATCGCCTTGCAGACGAAAGCTCTTTTAAGTGCTATTTAGTCCAGCTATAAGCGAGTTGACTATAATCCAGGTCTGTATGGCATCTGGATTATTATTGTTAAACTAAGTTTTGGTATGCTTGCCCTATGAATCTAAATCAAGAGATATGTATCTGCGGAAATCAGCTGAGTTTTGAGATGTGCTGCGGCAGGTTCATCAGCAAAGCTGAAAAACCGAAAAGTGCAGTGGAGCTTATGCGTTCGCGCTATAGTGCCTATGTGCTTAAAAATGGTCAGTACCTTTATGATACCTGCTCAAAGCATCTTCAGAACATAGCTGATATTGAGGCGATCAATACGCATGATATAGAGTGGCTGGTATTGAATATAGAGTCGTTTTCTGAAAAAGAGGTGACTTTTATGGCATAATACAAAGAAAATTCGACCATAGAAGTGATGAAAGAGCACTCTTTTTTCATTATTGAGAATGAGAGTTACAAATATGACAGAGGCGAGATGTTGGAAGCAAAGCTTTCTCGTAATGAGCTTTGCCCATGTGCAAGCGGAAAAAAATTTAAGAAGTGTTGCGGATGAAGATAAGCCAGCAGTTTGATATCAAAGCCGGTGTGCATACGATGCAGCTTCTGGAAGACGGGAATCTTTCCGTCTTGGATGTGAACAATACTTCGCGTATATTTGATCTGAACGAGTTCAAACTTCTCGACGGTTTTAAAAGCAAGCTTCCATCGAATGTTCTGTATATCAACAATATGGCTATCTCACGGGACGGAAACTACCTCTGTCTGTACAACAAGGATAAGCGGGAAGTCGCCCTCTTAGATAAGAACAACCGCAAGTTCGTACATGAGATCAGGGCTCACTCCGGCGGTGTTGAGACGGTTGAGTTTACACGCGACAGCAAGTACTTTATCACCGGAGGGATGGAGGGACGTCTGTATATGTGGAGTGTCTCCACCGGTAAAAAGGTCGATACCCTTTCGCACCATTATGATGCTGTCTCTGCTATCAGCAGCAATGAGAACGGCCATTGGATCGCAACGGCGGGATATGATAAGGTCATCAAGGTCTTTAACCGCTCATTTAGAAAAAATCATTATAAACTTATATCCCATCAGGCTCCCGTGACGACGGTAAACTTTCTTTCAGGTCAGAGGCTCTTGTCAACAGACAAGGAGGGGACAATACTGGTCTGGGATATCATAAAGTCAAATGTACTTGCCCGTCTGCCAAAATTTGATGCGCATATCACGGCTGTCTGTTTGGACAAGGATGAACGGTTTCTTTTTGTAGCTGCCCTGGGCGGAATAGTGGGGTTGTATGATCTGCAGGAGAACAGACTTCTGAAGATCGATTTTCTCAAGCAGTTGGCTGGCGTCACACAGATGAGTTATTGTGATGAGAGAAGGCTTCTTATCTTCGGTCTGAGTAACGGACATATCTCTATATATGAACTGAACAAAGAAGAAGAGAACTTTACGCAACTGATGAAAGACAAAGACTTCAATGCCTGTTATATGATGGCTGAGGAGAACCCTTTGTTGGAATACAGTGAGGTGTTCGGCAGCTTGGAGATTTTGTTTGACAAAGCTTATGAACATGCAAAAAACTTGCTGCGTGCACAAAAAACGCAAGAGGCAAGAGAGATATTGAAAAACTTTACAAGCTCCTCGGCCAAACGTCTGATGATTCAAAAATTGTTCAAAGATTTTGCTCTTTTTAACAGTTTCAGCAATGCAGTAGAAACGAAAAAATATATGATGGCCTATTCTCTGGCGGAGGAATACTCGGCACTCAAAGAGACACCTGAATATGCTGCGATGGAAGATGAATGGCGCAAGGTTCTGATCATCGTCCGTAAGATCATCAATGAAAAGTCCAGTGAAGAGAAGATCAAACAGCTCTTTAGACCGTTTATGGGTGTCCCCGGTAAAAACTTGATTATCAAGACCCTTTATTCCAATAAAAACGTGTATTTGCTTTTTCGCAAGCACCTTAAAGAAAAAGACTACTTCAGTGCATTTAAGCTTGCCAGCGGCCATCCTTTTTTGGAAGAGCTTGAGGAGTACGATAGTCTGATCAAGATCGGAGCGATGTTTCAGGATAATACGCAAAGCACGTTCAACGGCGGTGATTATTATGATGCGGTAAAGCTGTGCGATATCCTCTCCTGTTTTCCTGCACAAAAAAAGTTTGCAGAAGGGCTTAAGCACAGGGCTAATATTTATGCAGAGACAATGCAGTACTATGCAGAAAAACAGTTTGCAGCCGTCTATAATATGATCGAAGAACATCCCTATCTGGAGAGTGCAAAGATCGCTGTGGATATTGAAAAAGGCTTTATCCAGTATTATGAAACAGCTGAGAACTATGCGGCTTCGGGAGATGTAGAGGCAGTAAAAAAAGTTATGGACAAGTTCAGCAAGATCAAGTCAAAGCAGCCTTCGATCTATCATCTTATCAAGATAGCCTATTGGGCTCAGATCGAGAAGGCAGCACTTAACAATGCCAGTGATGCGAGCCTGCAAGAAGCCTTTAACTTGTATCAAAAAACATTTGGTTACGAAAGTATGTTGGATGATCTGTTAAAATCAATTCAGCAGTTCAGAGAGATCAAGATCATGTTTGATGAAAATGCAAGTAAGAACTACACGGGAAGTGTTGAAGCTCTGCCTGTAACTCTTTTCTGATATTTTTTAAGAAAAAAGACTCAGCGAATATCACTTAGCAGTTGTCTTTTGCATGAAGAAGCGTACCTTTCGCCAAAGCCTTCCCATTTTCTTTCCAGATGTTCATTATACGCGTATACCATCGCTATCATCTCGATTTTAAACTGACGAGTATTCACCTCTTTGTTTATTTTCTGTGCAAAAGACCGGCAAGTCTGCAGCTGTGCATTCGAATGAAAACTTGCCAACATGAAGCCCAGTGCCGATGCATAGTTCTTATAGGAACGGGTCTTTTCAGACTCGGGTCTTAATTGAAGACTGGGATTGAGTTTGCTTAGGATAAAGTTTCTGTTGTCGATCTTGATCACCCCGGTATAGTTCTCAGGAGTGAGTGCCGAGGTCGCCTTCATACGTTTGAGCATAGAAACCTCTTTGAACTTTTTTTTCATATCCGAATCGACAAGATAGCTAGCAGGAAGGGTATCTGCATTGAGGGTAAAGAGCAAGTCATCCCGGATGTCTGCACTTTTCCCTTCACACAGAAGCAGGAAGTTCCCGAAACTGTCTATTGCTGTACTTTTGATCTTAAATATAGGGCTGAGTGCTTTTTGCGCGCTATGCTCTTTCATTGCCTGTATGATCTGATTCTCTTGCTCTGGGGTCGGCTTAGATAGGGTATCAAGGTGAAAGTTTAAAAGGCGCTGCTTATGTTTAAGTGTGGTGTATTGGCTCAAGAGGTCACTCTCTTTAATATGCTCCAACGCAGTATCAATGCAGGGGCAGGGTGCCTGCACGTTTCGGACCTTGTCAAAATAGCTGTCTATTAGCGTGCCCAATATCGCGTTTTCCTTGGAACCTGAAAAATCAGATTCATCTTGCATCTTGAGCAAGAGATCACTCAGAAGGGTGAAAATGTCATATCTGTAATCTCCCATATGTGTCTTATGGTTGTCTTTGAAGACTGCATGAAAAGGAGCTTTATGGGCAGCTAGGGTATGTATGTAGACCTCTCCATGCACCCAAGTGGTAACGGGTTCTGATTGAAGTCTGTTGCTACGTGCCTTGAAAAACTCATAACTTGAGAGGGGTGTCTCATAAAGATAGGTCATAAGGTCAGATTGCATCTGACATAAGAGTCTGCTGCTTTGATAACTGTCTTGCAGCGGATGCAAAGTCGCAAGTTGTTTAGACTCATCTGTGGCCAGTAGAAAAGAGAAGGTGACGATTAGCATGATTAAGGTTTTCATAGGAACTCCTGTGTTGGAAATAGTACACTATAAAAAACAATAAGTAATTAACAGGGTTTGTTGAAATGAAAAAAGAAGGTGCCAAATCTTACTAGAAATCGAACATAAAGCTCTATTAACCTCGGATTGGATATAATCGCGAAAATAAATAGCGTCTTGTAGAAGGTTCCACTATAGCCTTGTCCCGGACGTTTAAATGAAGGTGAAAATATATGGTTTCAGTAACAAATTTAACAATGCGCTTTGGTTCGCGCGTACTTTTTGATCATGTCAACTTAAAACTTGACCAACATAAACGCTATGGGCTTATTGGTGCGAACGGAGCAGGAAAGACAACGTTTTTAAAGATACTTTCGGGTCAGATCCAAGACTATGAAGGCGATGTCTCTATCGGTTCAGGGCTAAAGGTCGGCGTATTGGGTCAAAACCAGTATGCTTTTGAAGACTTTACCGTAATGGACGCAGTCCTTTACGGTAACCGCCGTCTTTATGATGCGATCAAAGAGAAAGAAGAACTCTATGTCTCGGGTGACTTTGAAGACGATGCGACCAATGATCGTTTAGCCGAACTGGAGACGATCTGTGTCGAAGAAGATCCGACCTATGAATACGAC
>JBFEYG010000167.1:0-5528 GCA_041562275.1 Sulfurimonadaceae bacterium
CAGCAGATCGATCTGGGCGAAAACGGTTACAAAGGGAAATGGCTACAGCGTTTTGCCTTTGTGGGTAGAAGTGATTTTGTCATCCCTTCTCTTTCCTTCGCTTATTTTGACCTTGAGACAAAAAAGCAAAAGCAGTTAAAGACGGATGCTTTCGAAATACGTATCCAAGCCGATGGCATCAAACGCGAAGAGCTTATCGACAAGGTCGATCTTCCTTCGCAAAAGATAGATTTTTCCTCGTATCTTGAGTCCGTTTACTATCTGCTGACTTTTATTGCGGGCTTTGTCGTCGCAAAACTGGTTCGGCTTCCGCAAAAGAGGGCTAGCAGAGAAAGATGCGCAAAGATCAAAAAAGCAGGCAGCGCAAAAGATCTATTGGATGTTCTGATTGTATGTGATAGAGACCTGTTTACCTCAGAGATCGCTGAACTGGAATCAGCTGTGTATAAAAATGAAACGGTTTCCCTTACGGATATCAAAAAGAAGGCTGTGTCTAAAGTATAAAAGATGTTTTACACATTTTGCACACATTCAAGGTTTAGCCTAGGGCTTTAAAATTAAAAAGAGTGTTGAAAGTCATGATGACTTGTTATAATACTTCTAATCGATATATATTGACAGGATAACGTATAATGAGCGAAAAAATTATAGCAATAAAAAAAGAGGTCGCGAAGGTCGTGATCGGCCAGGAGAAGATGATTGACGGTCTTTTGATCGGACTTTTATGTGAGGGGCATATTCTTATCGAAGGTATCCCGGGTCTGGCAAAGACGACTACGGTCAATGCGCTTGCGCAGGCCTTAGGTCTTGGCTTTAAGAGAGTCCAGTTTACACCTGACCTTCTTCCTTCGGACATCTTGGGTGCGGAGATCTATGATCCTCAGAGAAATGAGTTCAAGATCAAGAAGGGACCTGTTTTTACCAACCTTTTACTTGCTGATGAGATCAATCGTGCTCCGGCGAAAGTTCAGTCGGCACTGCTTGAGGTCATGCAGGAGAAGCAGGTCACTATCGGTGAAGAGTCTTTCAAGATAGCACCTCCTTTTTTCGTCATGGCAACACAGAACCCGGTTGAACAGGAAGGTGTATATCAGCTTCCCGAAGCACAGCTTGACCGTTTTATGATGAAGCTTGTCGTAGGCTATAACACCAAAGAAGAAGAACTTGAGATCGCAAGACGTATTGCCAACAAGACAAATGAGACACTCAATGCCGTCATCACAGTAGATGAACTTGAAGTACTCAAGAAGGAAGTCGCTGCCGTGCATATGGATGAGGAAGTCGAGAAGTATATGATCGAACTGGTCTCAGCTACACGTGACCCTGCTTCTTATGGTTTGGATGAGATTATGGACTATATTCAGTTTGGTGCGAGTCCGCGTGTGAGTATCGATATGTTCAAGGCTGTAAAAGCGATGGCTTTTCTTCGCGGAAAAGACTATGTCTCTCCTGTTGATATTGCCTACATCATCAAAGAGATCATGCGGCACCGTCTGATCTTGACCTATGAGGCAGAAGCGGAAGGCATCACGTCCGATCAGGTGATCGACAAGATCGTTGAAGCGGTAGCTATCCCTTAGACATGACAAAACAGACAGAAGCGGTGGGCAAAACGGATGCCTCTTTAAAACTTAAAAAGATTCTGGTTAGAGCAAGACGCCAAGTCTTTTCCGAACTTATCGGAAACAACCCTTCCATCTTTCACGGTGAAGGTTATGACTTCATAGAGTTACGTGAATATATGCCCGGGGATGATATCCGTCATATTGACTGGAATATCACGGCCAAAAAGCAGCAACCCTATATCAAAGTCTTTAGAGAAGAACGTGAGCTCAACATCGTACTGGCTTCGATGCTAAACGGTTCGGTCCATTTCGGCTCTAAGCGGTTCAAGCAGGAGTTGATCGCAGAGATCACGGCGTTGCTCTCCTTTTCGGCGATCAGAAACGGAGACCTTCTAAGCTCTTTTATCTTTGCTGACAAGCTGTATAAAGAGAACCGTCCAAGCAAGAAGATCCATGCGGTGCAGAGTCTTGTCGGAGAGATTCTGGACTTTGATGCGCTTAACAAGAAGGCAGACTATAAAGGCCTGAGTACTTACCTGATGAAACGTTTGAAACGAAAATCACTTCTTATTGTTCTTGCGGACTATTTCGAGCTTCCTGATTTTAAAGTGCTTGCACGCAAACATGAGGTCATCGCGATCATCGTACGGGATAGGCTTGAAGAGCATCCTCCGGCCTTTGGTTTTTCGATGCTGCAAGACCCTGAAAGCGGAGCGGAGCTTGAGGGTGATTTTAACCGTGCTACGATCAAGGCGTATGAAGCCAAAGTAATTGAGCATGATCACAAGCTCTATGAAAGACTGCGTAAAGATCAGGTCCGTTTTGTCAAGATATATACGGACGAATCTCCTTCAGTCAAACTCCGACGTCTTTTTGAAGGAAACATCTGATGAGAGATATCCCTTTACATGATATAAAACCTTTGGTCGAGGTCCCTGATAATTCTTTGATCTATCTTGGTATTGTGGCATTTGTTCTTGTCTTGGTCGTGATCTTGGCAGGGGTATGGCTGTACAGATACTTCACAAAAGCCAAGGCAAAAGACATGCGCAAGAGCTATCTGCAAAAGATACACAATATCGATACAAGCAATGCCAAGCAGGCTGCCTATGAGATAAGTGCTTACGGACGTTTTCTCGCTGAGAATGAACGCGCAAAAGACATGTTGGACAATCTGGACAACCGTCTAAGCAAGTATAAGTATAAAAAAGAGGTGGAGGCATTGGACGAAGAGACCCTGGGATACTACAAACTCTTTTTAGAGGTGCTGGATGCATCTTGAGTTCCCTTACTTTTTAGGGCTTATCCTTCTGTTTATAGGCTGTGGCTATTTTTGCAAACAGCGCCAGGAAAGTCTGATATTCCCGCATATGGCTCTTTTTTCTTCGGCTGCTATGGCCAGTTCCAGTATTCTAAAGATCTTAAAATGGCTGGGGATCATCACCCTGATCATTGCACTTGCTTCGCCTTACAGCGAGAAAGAGATAGAGCTTGATCCGAGAGAGGGTTATGACATCGTCCTGCTTCTGGATGCCAGCGGATCGATGCGGTTTCAGGATTTTGATGCGAGCAACCGCCAGCTTAGCCGTTTTGAGGTCGTTCAAAACATCGTGGATGTCTTTATTGAAAAGCGTCCTAATGACAACCTCGGGATGATCGTCTTTGGTGCCTACGCCTTCGTTGCCTCGCCGATAACCTATGACAAACATATCCTCTCCAAGCTCTTGAAACAACTCCATATCGGTGTAGCAGGACAAGAGACGGCTATCTTTGATGCGATTGCCCAGTCTGTCACGCTTATGCAGGAGAACGAAGCCAAGAGCAAGATAGCGATATTGTTGACTGACGGGAAGAACACGGCAGGACAGATCCCTTATGATGCGGCGATATCTCTGGCGAACAGAGAAGGGATGAAGATCTATACCATAGGTATAGGAAGGCCGGGTGAGTTTGATGAGCGGACACTAGCCATGATAGCGCAAGAGACGGGAGGTAAGTTTTTTCCTGCCTACTCGGCCCGGCAGCTGGAGGGTGTCTACGATGAGATCAACGTATTGGAGAAATCTGAGCTCAAGGGTGAACAGTTCCTTCAAAAACGCTATTACTATATCTATTTTCTCTTCGTGAGTCTTATGAGCCTCTTGCTCTATCTTGTCATTCGCTCCAAAAAAGGGTGGTCATGAGTTTTTTGTACCCTGTCTTTATCTATCTGATGCTTCCGGTGACACTGATACTCTTCTATTTTATCATGACAGGTAGCAAAGAGAGTTTTGTGATGTTTGACACGCGCGTTCTTGAGAAACTGAGGTTCCAGAGTAAAAGCCTGAGCCGAAATGCCCGTGAGACACTCTTTCTGATAGCATTTGTCTTTATGATCCTGGCTCTGGCCCAGCCTGTTATCAAAGAGGGAGAGGTCGTTGTAGAAGCCAAGAGTGCGGATATCCTTATCGGTATCGATATCTCCGACTCGATGAAAGCGGAAGACAGGTTCCCAAACCGGCTTGATTTTGCCAAGGCCAAGGCAATCGAGCTGATCAAGCAGGCACCGCATAACCGTATCGGCGTACTTGCCTTTGCCAAACACGATTACATCGTCTCGCCTTTGAGCTTTGATCATGCCTCTGTGGCATTCTTGCTCTCCAAAGTACAGACGAACAATATCACGGAAAAGGGTACCCGTCTTGATTCGATGCTCTCGTCGGCCATCTCTATGCTTGCCCATGCAAAACAGAAAAACCTTCTGCTCTTTACCGACGGAGGAGATGTGCAGGACTTTTCACAAGAGATCGCACTTGCGAAAGAAAACGGTCTGCGGCTTTTTATCATAGGTGTCGGAACAGAGCAGGGAAGTCCGGTACGAACGGCAGAGGGTGATTTTGTCAAGCATGAGGGAAAGATACTTATCTCACGATTGAATCCGCAGATAAAAGTTCTTGCTACACAGACAGGAGGGGTATACATCGAGTCTGTTCTGGGTGAGGATGATATCAAGACCATGCTCAAAGAGATCGAGTCGATGACAGAGAAGTCGACAATGAAAGAGGAGACAATCGCACAATATGTACAGCTGTTTTACTATCCTTTGGCATTGGCAGTTTTCTTCCTGCTTTTGGCTTTTTCCTCTATGCCTAAGTCGATCGCGAAAACCTTTGTTCTAGTCGGGATTGTCTCGTTGTCAATTCCAGATGCAAAAGCAGGTCTGCTTGACTTTCAAAAGCTGCAGAATGCAAAAGAAGCCTATCTCCAAGAAGATTATGCCAAGAGCAGATCGATTTATGAGCCCTTCGCTTTCAAATCTCCCGAAGCTGCATACAACCTGGCAAATGCTTTGTACAAGAACAAGGAGTATGATAAAGCCTTGAAGGTCTTTGGGAACGTCAAGACGGACGATTCGGAACTCAAGGCAAAAGCACTGTACAACAGCGGAAATTCGCATGTTCAGCTAAAGCAGTACAAAGAAGCCTTAAGTGACTATGAAAAATCACTTGAACTCAAAGAGGACAAAGAGACGAGAGAGAACTATGAGGCAGTTAAGAAGTTCTTAGAAGAAGAACAGGATATGAAAGACAATCAAGAACAGAAGCAGGACGATCAAAACTCTGAGGATAAAAAAGAGAAGAACCAGGAAAACAACTCACAAGACTCTAAGTCCAAGGATGGATCGCAAGAGAAGGATCAGGAAGATCAACAGCAAGACAAAGAGGCTTCACAAAAAGACAAGGAGCAGCAGTCACAGCAAAAGTCAGAAAAAGAAGAGAGTGAAGAAAAAACAGAAGATTCTGAAGAAAAAATGAAAGAACAGGAAAAAAACGGTACGGCTGAGCAAAAATCGGATGACAAGAAACAAGAGCAAAGCAAAGATGTTGAGGAAAAAGAGGCGAGTGAAAAAGAAGAGGTCCCGGTCACTATGCAGAACATGAGTGACTTGGAGGCGAAGAAATGGCTAAACGTGATCAAGAGCTC
>JBFEYG010000168.1:0-5469 GCA_041562275.1 Sulfurimonadaceae bacterium
GGACAGAGATAATGAGGATGGGGATAAGGGATAAGAGCAAAAACCACTTGAGAAGGTTGGTCGATATAGAGTTATACCATTTTACTTTAGTATGCATACGTGCCTCTGTCGTGTAATGTAGGACATCTTCTTTTTGTATAATGGATTATTATAGTAAAGGCTGTGCAACGACAAGCTTAAACGTAGATATTAATACTATCTGAGGCTATTTTTCAAAAGTCTTTCCCAAAGTTTATACGCTTTGGGTGTAAGATGAATACCGTCAGTGGTCAAATCTTCTTTGAGACCTTTTCCCTGCTTGTCCAAAAACTCAGGATAAAGTTTGATAAACTCAAAACCATACTCTTGTGTTTGGGTTTGAAGCCATTTGTTCAGCGTTTTGATATCCTGATTGATCTTTCGTGTCTGCGCTGTATCGATCACCGGAAGAAGGGAAAGGATATAGATCTTCTGATCGTGAGAGAACTTTTTCAAGATCTTGGTGTAGTTTGATTGGATCCTCACCAGGGGGATTTGGTTAAGGATATCATTGACGCCTATCATCAAGACAATCGTCTTGGCTTCAGATGCCAGATGCATACGCGAGAGAATTCCCGCAGTCGTATCGCCGTCAATCCCCATGTTCGATGCCCCGAAATTAGACCAGTTGTGGCGCATCGTCAATGAGTCGCCGAGAAAGACAAGATCGGATTGTTTCATGGCTTTGAACTCCTGAAGTTTATAGTCATAAAAAGTCTGATAGGGTGCCTTCGCCCACAAAGAGCAGACAAGCAGGCTAAGGGTGAGGAACTTTGACATTGGAGTTAAGCAGAAAACCGATGATCAGCATCAAAGCCAGCACTCCGATGGCCGGAAGGGCAAGGTAGACGTTGGCAAGAAAGACCAGCCATAGCAAGATAGCACCCAAAGGAGTCGGGACTCCGGTGAAGAACTTTTCTGCTTCGCCCGGATCGGCTGCGATATTGAACTGAATAAGACGGCGAAGACCCGCGATGACATAATAGATGCTTCCCATCCCTGCCAGGACTTTCATCAACACGGAAGTCCCGGCAAATACGGCTTCAAAGATCAAGAATGTCGGCATCAATACAAAGGTCAAAAAGTCGGCAAAAGAGTCAAGCTGTACGCCAAACTCATTGGATAATTTGTACTTTCTTGCGATCTTTCCGTCAAAGATATCAAAGGCTCCGCCCATCCAGGCTAGGATGACAGCAAGAAAAAAGTTCTGCTGAGTGATAAAGTAAACTGCTGTCAAACCAAAGGTGATATTCCCCATGGTGATGAGGTTAGCCATGTTGAAATGGCTTTTTGAATCATATAAAAACTGCATTAAGATCCTTAAAAAAAAGAAATTATATCTTGTGAGAACTTAAAAGATGTGTCTTGTTTTAGAAGAAAATTATGATAGACTTGATTATAATAATCAATGTGTTGTATTTTACCGATGATAAAGGTTTATGTATAAGTAAACAAAATAATGTAAAACTTGGATTCTGCCCTAAATCGTTTTAATGGTTATTGTTCAAGAGATAATAAAAGAGGGGTGCATTATGTTAAGAAAAAGTGTGGGTCTGCTTGTCACATCGATTCTGCCGCTGTATGCTTTGGGGGATTACAGATGTATGCAAATGTCTTTGTGCGAGATCCAGGAGTACACAGAGGTCTCATCGATAGATGAAGCTTTTGCTCAAGGAAAGACAGAGGGAAATATCCGCCTGCTCTATATCAATCAGGACAATCATGCCGACGGCGCACCGACGACCTACGGGACTTCGATAGGAGGACAGCTGAAGTATGAGACGGCCAAATGGAACCATGTCTCACTGGCGGCTTCGGCCTTTGTCTCACAGAAGGTTGACAGTCTCAGCGGTGATTATTCAAGGAATGAACTCAATCTTGATGTATTTGGAGAAGAGGGAAACTCTTTTGCCTACATGGGTGAGGCGTATGTGAATTATTCCTATAATCGGTTTGACCTTCGCATCGGACGGCAAAAGCTTGACACTCCTATGAACGATCGCGATGACATCCGTATGCTGCCAAATACCTTTGAAGCGGTAATGCTGGGTTATGGGGGTATTGAAGACTTTGTCTTTGTGGGCGGATATATTCAGCGTTGGGCCGGATATGATTCCGGTGCCGATATCTCCATGTTCAAAGATATACCGGGAGATGTGGATACCGAGGGCAATGCCCGAAAAGGAGTTTTCCTCGCAGGTGTTATGAACGAAAGTCTTGAGAATATTGAACTTCAAGCCTGGTACTACGACTTTGACAAGGTAGCGGGTGTGATCTATCTTGATGCGGTCTATGCAGCGGACTACAAGAGCGGTCTGAGCGTGGAGACGGGCGTTCAGTTTGGCAACTACAGTGAATCGGCATCTTCGGGAGTCGAGGGCGATGTGTACGGGGGGGTTCTTGGCTTGGGCTATGCACCGCTCAGGCTGGGTGCCGCCTTCAACAGAATGGATACGGCAGATGGACAGACCCTTGTACTTGGTTATGGCGGCGGACCTTATTTCACTTCGATGGAGGAGATGACGATAGGCGATATGAACGATGCCGAGGCTTATGTCTTTTCTGCAGAAGTCGATTTTGAGAAGTTCTCGATCACCGGGCTAAGTCTCTATTACGCTTACGGGAGGTTCAATGGAAATGACGGTGCGGGTGATCCTCAGCAATATGAAGAGAACGATCTTGTCTTAAGCTACGGCTTTCGTGAGAATGCTGATCTGCAGATCAGTTGTGCGATGGTCGATGACAAGGCACACAGCGGAGCAGAGGATAGCGGGTATGACCGTATCCTTATCCGCTCAAACTATTACTTTTGAGTGTAAAACGGTAAGAATACTTTTTGTATTCTTTAAACATTATAAATGACAGAAAAAGGGGAAGAAAGAATGGATTGGTTGTTTGATATAAAGATTAAAAAACTGCTGATGGGTGTAGCAAGTCTAGTGATTTCGGTGTTGGTGCTGAGTGCATTTTTAAATCATATGAGCCTGCAAAACATCAGTGACAACTCAAAGAAACAGATGGATGAGATCCTTCCTAATACCTTTGACTTTTTGTCTCTTCAGCTGAATGTCGTACAGGTACAGCAGTGGTTGACAGATATATCGGCTACACGAGGCGTCAAAGGGTATGATGACGGTTTTGATGAGGCGCAAAAGCATTTTATGAAAGCGAATGCATACTTGGACAACCTGATCAGCATGCATGATGCTTTGGGTGAAGCAGATATGGTTCAAGCGCTTAAGGCGTATAAGCGTGACCTTAAAGAGTTCTATGCCATAGGTGTACAGATGGCCCATGCCTACATAGACGGAGGTGAAGAAGAAGGAAACAAGTGGATGTCCAAGCTTGACCCTTTTGCACAGAAGCTGAGTGAACAGCTTGAGCCATGGATCGTGACACATAAGGAAGAGTCGCATACCGCAGCGGAAGAGATCAATAAAAGTATAATAGATGCAGATACTTTTAATCTGATACTTTCGATCAGTGTTGCGCTTGTCGCACTTTTGGCTGCGGGAGTCATTAATATGCTTCTTGATTCCATCCATAAGATAAATGACTATCTAAAAGTCCTTTCTACACTCGATTTTAGAGACGAACTGAAGATCAAAGGCAGCAATGAGATCGCTTCGATCGCTTCCAATCTTGTTTCGGTGGTCAAGGTACTCAAGGAATTTATCACCGATACCAAACGTTCGTCTACGGAAAACTCATCCATTTCCCATGAACTGTCTACGACATCTACGGTAGTCGGGAAAAAGGTGGAAGAGGTTACGCAGATCGTCAATGCGGCGACGCAAAAAGCCAAAGAGATCTCTGCTGAAGTGTTACGCTCCGTCACCGATGCCAATGCCAGTAAAGAGAACATTGTCACTGCAAGCGAGAATCTGGATGCGGTGACGAGAGAGATCACGAACCTTACAGGCGAAGTGCAGGAGACAGCACAGGTAGAAGCAGAGATGGCAGATAAGATCGAACAGCTAAGCACAGATGCCGATCAGGTCAAAGAAGTATTGACGGTGATCTCGGATATTGCTGATCAAACCAACCTTTTGGCGCTTAATGCTGCCATAGAAGCTGCTCGTGCAGGTGAACATGGACGTGGTTTTGCCGTTGTTGCCGATGAGGTGAGAAAACTTGCAGAACGCACACAAAAAAGTCTAGTAGAAATTCAGGCGACGATCAATGTCATCGTACAGGCGATCATGGATGCGGGCGAGCAGATGAACAAAAACTCGAAAAATATCCAAGATCTTGCCAGTATCTCAGCCAATGTAGAAGAGAAGATCACGATAACAGTCGAGATCATGAAAGATGCAAACCGGGTAAGTGACAAAACAGTCATTGATTTTGAAGAGACGGGAAGATTGGTGGATGTTATTGCTGAAGAGATCAATGGTGTCAATGCTATAGTCGCTTCAAATGCACGAAGTGTGGAGGAGATAGCAGCAGCATCCGAGCATCTTAACAGCATGACAGAAGAGCTGAACTCGAAGATGCAAAAGTTCAAGGTATAAGAAAAAGGTCTTGTCCATAGGATAAATACTTATGGATAAGTCACATCGTTCATATATCTTCGATATTTTAATTACCCTATTATTTCTTGATGTGTAATATTCGATAATAACTTTATCATACTTTAAAATGATTTTTATTATCATTACGATAACAGAAGATTTTCAAAAGAAGAAAATAATGAAAAATTTAACAGAGTGTAAAAAAGGGTCCTCATGTACAGTGAGCAAACTGCATGCAAGCGGGCCTCTTAAACAGCGCCTTCTATCATTCGGAATGGCACGGGGTGTAAACATAGAACTTGTTGAATACTCACCGACAAAAAGTACGGTAGAGGTCAAGGTAGGCAAGATGCGTATAGCCCTTCGTAAAGAAGAAGCGGAACTGATAGAGGTGGAACCTAATGAATAAACTGAAGATCGCACTCGTCGGCCAACCCAATGTCGGCAAGTCTATGCTGATCAACTCTATCTCCAATGCCCATCTGCAAGTCGGTAACTTTACCGGAGTGACGGTAGAGAAATCCGAAGTACATTTTGAGTTTCAAGAGTACAAGTTTACGGTCATAGACCTTCCCGGGACCTATGCTTTTACGGATTACTCCATTGAAGAGCGTGTGACGCATGACTATTTATGTAATGAAGAGTATGATCTTATCTTGAACGTCGTCGATGCGACCAACCTGGAAAAAAACCTTCAGCTCACCGCAGAACTGATGACGATGAGCAAAAAGATCGTCCTTGCTGTCAACATGATGGATGAGGCTGATGCCGAGGGCATAGAGATCGATGCCGGGTATTTTTCAGAGTTGATCGGTCTTCCTGTCGTGAAGGTCTCTGCCGTCGCGCGTACCGGTTTGGAAGAGATGCTCTACCTTGCGATCAAAACGGACAAGGCTGCGACACAGGAACAGAAGCTGATCTTTTCCGAAGCTTTGGA
>JBFEYG010000169.1:0-5433 GCA_041562275.1 Sulfurimonadaceae bacterium
AATGGGTTTTTGGTACTGTTTACTGCCCCAGGCCGTAGGTGCAACACAGAACTCACATTTATGGACACATGACCTTGTCGCTTCAAAGACCGCCTGGGTAAGAAAATGTTTTTTATCAAAGAGCTCTCTTTTGGGAAAGGGCATGTTCTCCAAACTAAAGTCACTGTTTTGCACATAGATCTCTTGTGCTTCGCCATTTTTAAAGTCTCGCAAAAACTGCGGCCAAGTCTGCTCTGCATAGCCGGTAATAATGACATCCGCATGCGCTTTCGCTTCCTCAGGCAAGAGTGTTACATGCGGACCTCCAAGAACCACCAAGATACCCCGTTCTCTAAACGTTTTAGCCAATTCATAACTACGGCTTGCCGTACCGCTGATGACCGTCATGCCAATGATGTCAGCATCGATGTTTTCGGGTACAGTCTGTATGCTTTCATCAATAAGCTCAACCTTTGCATTCAGCTCTTGCGGAACAAGCGCGGCAAGCGTTGTCAATGTAAGGGGTTGATAACGGAGTGACTTTTTAAAGATCCCGCCTTTATATCGATAAAGTGGTCCTTTTGGTGAGATCAGAACAATTTTCACTATCGCATTCCTTTGATCATAGTATAAAAATCTTTGTCGGTGCACAGAACAGGTACTTTGATGTCTCCCATGCGAGACCCTTTGCTCGCTCTATAGTCCAAATAAAATTTTGTCGGATATTTCATTGAACAGGTGTCAAGGCTTTTTAGCTGTCCCATCTTTCGTGCATAATCGTATTGCGGGTTTTTGCACAGCTGAGCCTCGACTTCTTGTCTTAGCTCTTCGCTGTCATACGTCATATCTGCATCCAGGAGCAAGGTATAGCCGGGCTTATGGTCGGCAGATGCCAGCAGCATACAGAACCCTTCAACATTTTGCAATGAGGTCGAAACAAATGCTTCTGTGAGTTTTTCGCCTACAAGATCAGATACTGTGCCTTTCCGCCCTTGAAAACGTAATACCGTCGCCTCTTTTCCAAGCTCTTCGCAAAGAACGATATCGCCTGTTTTGTAACGATAAAGTCCTCCGTTTGTTGTAATTACGACTTCATATTTCTGTCCTATACAAAGGTCATCAGCCAGGCTTATGATGCCGGTTTCGTCTATAAACTCATAAAAAGCACTCTGTTTGGCCAAAACAGGCTGTCCTGTCTGATTCGGTACAGTCACAACACTCTCTGTTGAGATGAGTCCCTTTGCCTGAAATTGGACATGGGAAAAACGTCTCTTCAAGGTTTCAAAAAAAGGCTTCGATGAAGCATCTGCCCAACAGCTTATTAACTTAAGCTCAGGCCACAGGGATGCCGTGTCTCTGATCCTGATGTAGTCTTTTAAGCGCATAAGGGCCTGTCCATCGGATCCAAGCAGATGCCCATCTATTTCTGAACCTACGCTAAAGAGCATTGTGAGCTCTTCTTTTTTGTCATCCAGTGCCTCTAAAAGCATCAACAAAAAAGTTGGGCTCCAGACTGAGATCAGTTCAAGTTCTTTGGATTTGATCAGCCAGTAAAGCGTACAAAGCTGCCATGTGGAAATGTCTTTTAGCTCGCCTACCCAAGAAGGGACAGTATAGGATCCTGCGATAGCTGAGAAAGCTTCCCCCAGATACTCTTCATCTTTGACCCCGATGCGAATCCCGCCTTTACTCGTTTCTTCTGTTCTTAATGCCGGGCTGATAGCCCAGTAGGCATTTTTTCCGCTTAGGCCGTAGGTCTGCATAGTCGTCACAAACCAGGGTAAAATAGCCCTTTGAAAGTCCGTAAAGCTCTCTTTTGTGTAGGGAATCAGTTTTTTCCCTCCCGTACTGCCTCCTGTGACTTCAAAGGCAACAGGCAGGCCTGCGAACAAAATATCCTTATCGCCTTTGGCAATAGCATCAATATAGACTTGGAGCGCTTCATAGCCTGTAAGCGGTACCTGTTTTCGGTAGTCGCTGAGTGATCTGATCGCCTGAAAGTTGTATTTCAAACCGTATTCGGTTTGGGCATTTCTATGTAAGCAATCCAGGAGCCATTCTTTCTGTTCTGTCATTCTCTATTTTCGCTTTTGCTATAAAGGATTCGTTTGGTAAAAGGCTTCAGGTTCTCATCATCAAACTCACATAAACAAGCCAGTTCATGTCCTAAACGGTAGTTTGGATTGCGCTGGAGAAAAAAATTAACAGAAGGTTTTTCTTTTTCATTCTCTTTGACCAAGGCAATGTTCTCTTTAAGATGTCCTTTTGATGTTTTAAATTCCAATAAGCCTTTGCTCTCATTATAATCGTCCTCGAACTTCTCTTTGGCCAGAATATCCAAAAGCGGTTTAAGGTCACTCCTATCTATGCTCCAATGGGGAAAGAAGGATTTTGTAAATGCAGGCAAAAACTTATAGGTACGGTGGCCCTTTACGATCAAGAACCAGTAAATAGGCATTTCGCCTACTTTTGATCGCAATGCTCCAATATAACGTATCCATGCAGAAGAAAGAGCCTGTTGCCCCCAATGCTTATGATGCACTACAGTGTCTCCGGAATAGATGATCTGCCGCATTTTCCCTTCATACAGGATTTGATACAACTCAAAACTGCTGAAGCCTATAAGGATGCTATCATGATGCAGTAAGAGTATCTCTGTCTTTGTCTTCAGATCAGCGATGATACGGTCGCGGCTGCTGCCGTCATAATAAGCTAGATAGAGTTCGACGATAGCCTCAACCTCACTCTCGTTCAGATCATGGATCGGTTTGATAAGAACCGTATAAAGGGAGTCTTTCATTGTTTGGAATAAGCTCTTTTACGCCATAAAAACGCTATGATCAGTCCCAAGAGCAATCCGACCAATACGCCTGCACCGGCCAAATAGATCGCCGACTTCTCAGCCACATGCAAAAGAGGGTTGTCTAAAAAGTCTGTTCCGATATGCAAAGAGAGAATGCTCCACTTCCCTTGACTCTCTTTGATTACAGTTGCCGTCCAGCGTGTCTTCATATCGAAGCTGCGTCCATCTGCCAAGATGTATCTTTCATCTCCATGTCCCCGCACGATTCCAAAGCTGTTGTTTCCGTAAAACTCAGTTAAAGCATCCGGTTCGAGCTTGATCTGCAGGGTTTTTAAGTACCCTTTCGGACCAAACCAACGGTGAAAATATTCACCGATCTCATCAGATGATGAGATGATTTCCTGATTGATCGTCGTTACACGAAGGTCTTTATGAAAGAATTGCGATAGTTCATCGTATTTCTGTTCGTTGATCGCATCCTCGATTCCAGTTAAGACTGAACGCAACTGCTGATGGATGAGAGTCTCATCTTCTGCATGCAAAGAACCTCCCATACATAGCAAAATACAAAAAAGTAAGGTTTTATACATCTGTTTTTCCTTTTATTAAGATTTTTGACACAAGCCAGACTAAGGCCAATGCCGCAATGATATCAATAAGATGATGCTGATGCACCAGTAATGTTGAAATACTAATACTGACCAACCAGATCAGAGCCAATCCTTGCATTGATCTGTTTTTAGATGACTCTATCACGGCAAACAGTATCAATGCGCTATAGACTATATGTAAAGACGGTGTCATATTGTGCGGCAAATCGAGGCTAAACAGTGTATCAAACAACTGCCCATAGAAACCTTCAGGTGCTATCCGCTCAAATCCAAGACCGGTGGGCAAAAGAATAAATATTATCCCGCTAATGATGGTCGTCATGATAATGCGCTTTCCCAATATCCGTAGACGAGGGACATCAAGAAAAAACGGAGGGAGAAAAAACAGAAGATATAAAGAGATATAAAACCAATAAAACCATGGGATAAAAGGCATGCTCAATTCAGCAGAAAAAAAAAGCTGATTGACTTCTGTGCGTTCAGATGTCAACCAATTGCATGTGGGATAGACACTGAAAAAAGCGACCCCGACCCAAAAGGCCCAATAAGCGTATGCCTTCCATGTGTCCTTCGCAGAGTTCGTTTGTTTCGTCGCTTCATCTATATGCATTACGTTGACGAGTGCCTTTTTCATATCTTTTTTCTCGTCTCATTTGATTGGACCATCGGCGGGGCAGGTCTCGTTCCGCCCCAAAGGGAAAAGTAGATTGACCAAAAAGTTGGGCTGGGATCATCTTTTCTGATCAGCTGAGGCAGGTAAACCCATGGGACCGAAGGATACCGGTGATGAGCAAGATGATAATGATAGTTCAGTGCTAGCCATCTTGAAACCGGTAAAACACGGAGATCCCAGGCTCCGTTTATAACATCCCTAGGACTCCATGCATGGTCAACATATTGCAAGGCTGACCAATGCAAGGCAAAAAACCAGTGGCAGAGCAACCATCCCTGCCAGGACAAGTCCAGAACATACCAAAGCATGATCTGATACAGTAAGGCAAACAATGTCTCCATCCAGATACGGACGATTGAGTGTTGAGTCACTTCTTCGATGTATGGTTCAAAACCGAGTAGCCGAGCCGGCCCATGCAGGAACCATTTTGATGTAAAGACCATAGGCATCAGCAGGATAATCAAATTGCTCAGAGGTATGCAGAACCAATAAAGACCAAAAAGATTCCCTGTATACATCCAAAAGTCTCGTAACTTTTTGGATTGACCGGGAAGATAATAATCATACAGATCTTTATCTGTACGATTGCGTTTATGGTGACCCAGGTGAGCTACCCTCTGCATTGTGAAAGAAGTGGGAAAGGCGATCGCCAGAATCGTGCCAAAAAACTCGTTAACAAGTGGCTTTTTCGAAAAGACACAGTGAACAGCTTCATGCATAAGTGAAAATAGAGTGTTATGGATGAACGCAAAAGCGAAAGCGGCAAGAACCATAGGAAGAAGTGTTGCATGTGAGGCTGTCCATAACAGATACCAGCCTATACCTAATGAGGCGAAAAAAATGGCAATATTGCGCTTTGCCGGGATGGGATATTCTGGTGTTTGTCTGTTCTCTGTCACTACCGACACTGTATTATCTCTCTTTTGTTCAGTTATTAAGGTACTGAGTCAAATACTATCGATCTCTGTCTATGTACTATGAACCAAAATATAACAAAACAATACATAATTGAATTAGTACTACTCTTTTTCTTTGATGGATAGTTCATTTGATTACAATATGAAACAAGAATTGCCTTTTTTCAAAAGGAATCACATAAATTTTGCTACACTATAAAAAAAGCAGAAGGGGTCTGTGATGCATGGCCAAGTAGAAGTCCAGTTTACCGTTCTTTGTGAAAATGATTTTTATAAAGAGATAAATGTGTCGGAACTGCTGGCATCAGAGAAGGTGATCAAGGCGATCAAAAGCGAGTTTTGCGAGGGAGCGAGAAACCTTGAGATAGCTTCCGATGCTACTGATGCCAAGATCACTATTTCTTCGGAAAAGAAAGTCTATACGCATATCATCGAAAAAGATGATATTCA
>JBFEYG010000170.1:0-5424 GCA_041562275.1 Sulfurimonadaceae bacterium
CGTGATACTTTGGTTGTCACTGGGACTTTGAATACGCAGAAATGTGATCTCTTTCTCTTTTTTTAAGATGAAGTCAGTGACAAAGTCAGGGTGCTTGGATATCGTGTATCCCAGCTGTGTATAGAACTCCTGAACCAGTTTGTAGTAGTCTATACCTTTGCTCACGCATTGATCTGTCTTCTGCAGTTCACGCTGCATATCATAAGCAAAACTGTTGATCTCCTCTTCGCGTTTTTTCCATTTTCGACTGATGGAAAAGTAGAGTCCGAAACCGATAAGCAGCATGGATACGATAAAAATAGAGTTTGACATAAATGAATATCCTTAGGATAATAATGGTCTTAATTATAACGAAGTTGGCTTAGTACTGAACGGTCCAAGCACCATTTTGATAAATGACTTCATCATCGAGTGTAAAGCTTTGCGTATCAGCAAAAACATCGATGTGAAACTTTCCGTCTCCACGTTTAAAACCTTCTTTTCCATACATACCGTGTTTAGCACCTAAGGAGAGATGAACGCCGCACATCCGCTCATAAGACCCGGTGTCTTTAACGGTGCGCTCAGTGCTAAAGGCTTTGTTCAAACCAAACCCGAGTTCACGAACCCACACCACATCTTCACCCTCGCGTATAAGAGAGAGGATCTCGTCAAACGCTGGCGTTGAGTTTTCACAGTCGACTACCTGCCCTTTTTGAATGACAAGTGTGATGGGTGTTTTAGGTTTGTTTATTCTGTAGGTCACATCGCTGAATATAGCAATCTTGACCCGACCATTAAGTGCGCGCAGGTCTTTTGCTTCAGTGAAGACTTCACCTATAGGGAACTGTCCTCCGGTATTGTTCATCTCTGCGTAGTCTCCGATGTTGAGTTTTGCAGGCTCAAAGGGTGAATCATAGACTAAGCGTTCTCCGCCACTGTCAAGCACACCTGAACGTGCTGCATCTATCTTCGTTTGAAGGGCATGACCAACACCTTGGTAATACTCAGCGTCATAAGCTAGCGAGTCGATATATATAGGCGCTTCCTCATCAGCCATACGACTAAGATGGGGATGTTCTAAAACTTTTATCTTGCGTTTAAACAGTTCTACACGTATACGGAAGGCATTAAGACGAAAGTTTGTGGACTGGATCAAGACGACAAAGTCAGACGCTTGAAGGGATGCGAGCGCCTCAAGTATCTCATCGTGTGAACACTCCTCGAAATTGAGAAAGGTCGCATCTGGCAGACAACATCTATAGGCTTCAGTCAAAACCTTTGAGAGGATACATCCCAGGTCATACACTATCACAGCATGTTCCTTGTCAGTGTGATGAAAGACATCATCTATCAGGCCCTGTACATTCTTCTGTGCGGTTAAGATCAAGGTCTCTGTATCGGATGAAATGATTTCGCTCATGTTTTGCCTTGTTATGCGGAAATGATAATAGAATTATAGCCTAGCCTCTAGTGATGTCTATACGAGCATTAATGATAATCTTAATGATCTGTGATAAGGTCTAACTGTATCTTTGGAATGAAAAGAGTATTTTTACTCAAGTGGCCTGCATGTCGACTAAAGTATGATGACGAAAGCAAAACTATAAGCGCATCCGGAAAACAAAAAGGCAACAACAGCAACTATAAGAACTTTGAGGTACATTTTGAACGTCCTTTAAAAGATATCTTTGCTTCAGTGTCAATGTAACATAAATTTGAAAAAGGATTGATAAAAATAATCGGATAGTCTTAAGGTGTTTTTGAAGGTCTTATAAAAGGAGTTTGTTGATTTGAAAGTGGTGGAGAACGAGAGATTCGAACTCTCGGTACCGTTACCAGTACGCATCCTTAGCAGGGATGTGGTTTCAGCCACTCACCCAGTTCTCCGTGGTCTAAAAACATAATACAATGTTTTAGGACTGTGATTATAGCTAAGAGAACTAAACAATTACTTAAATCAGGGTACATAAGAAAAATTTCTATACCCTGAATGGGTGCTGCTTAGATTAAGTGCTTGTTCTCTAAAAACAGCGCTCTATTAATGCTATATGGAATGCTTGTTTTAAAGAAACTTCACACTCTAGATAGAGTGTTTGTTTTGTGGGCTGCTTAAGATCGCATCCAGAAGTTTTTGCAGTTGGGCCGCAAGGGTGGCATTTGTCGCCTTTGCTTCAGCGATCTTCTCTTTGAGCTTGACAACGACTTCAATGGTTTCCATTACTTTCATACGAACTCCTTTTGTTTGGGAGTCTTTGAGCAAAGTATGTTCCAGATTGCGCTTGCCTATAAAACGACTTTCTTAAAGAGATGTCTATTAAGCTGTATATGTTCTTTGATCGCGTAAGTCAGGGGTTTTATCTCACGCATACGCTCAAATCCGACGCGTGAATAGACATCATGCAGGGCAGCAGAAGCTTTACGGTGCTGATCTAGATATGTGAAGAGATACTCCTCGTCTTCGTCTTTCAAGTAGAGTTCGGTAATAATACTCTTGGCGTGGCTTAAGTCCTTTCTATATTGCTGAAACTTGGCCTCTGAAGGTTCTCTTAAAAACTGATGGTTGTTTTTTTGCATGGCATGCAGGCTGTTGTTAAGTTCGGCCAGACCGATGCTTTTTACTTTCTTCTCAAAGTGCAGGGTCTCTTGTTTGATCGCAAGGATCTGCATAGCGATATTAGAGCGGTCGGTCTGCATATAATGGATAGTGTCATTGACAATAGAATTGAGCATAGCATAGTTGTCTACAAATTTTTTATCGTAGCTTCTCTCCGCTCTCATCTGATCGAGCAGATAAGCGGAATTGTCTTGAAAGAGCTTCACCTGATCCATAGCAGCTTCTTTTGTAATACGGCGAATAAGAGCCAAGTTGTTGTCTATGCTCTTATCAAGTGTGTGTATCTTCGTATTCGAAGAAATTACGGCTGTCTGTTTAGGGCTTTTAATCATTAAAAATGCAGCAAAGAGTGAAGCGCTTAGCATACTCAGTAAAATTACAAATGGTTTCATCTATTCCTCCTGATTGCGGAAGAATAAAGAAGTTGGGTTACAGTACGATAACGGAGTGGTTACAATTGAGAGAGAATCTTTGCGACAACAGCCGCCGGGTCTTCAGACTTGTAGATAGGTCTGCCTACGACGATAAAATCTACTCTTTGCTCTTTTGCCATAGCAAGATCGGCTACGCGTTTTTGATCGCCTGCATCTTCTCCGAAAGGACGGATACCCGGGGTGAGGGTCGCAAAGCTGTCTGAAGTAATCGCCTTGATGGAAGCACTTTCAAAGGCAGAACAGACAACACCGTCCATCCCGGCTTCGTAGGTGTCTTTGGCAAACTGGTCGGCCTTGGAAGCAATGTCCTGATTATAGACGGCTTTGAAGCTCTCCTCGTCAAAAGAGGTAAGGGCAGTCACGGCAAGGACGATAGGGCGGTTCTCATACTTTTCAAGTCTTTGCATCACTGTCTGCATCGCAATTTTTCCTGCGCTGGCATGGACATTGAACATATCCACACCCAAGCCCATGATGGATTCGGCAGCATCGGCCATAGTATTGGGAATGTCATAAAGTTTCAAGTCCAGAAAGATCTTGAACTCCGGATTGATCGCCTTGATGGCTTGAATAAACTCTTTTCCGTCACGGATATAAGAGCGAAAACCGACTTTGATCCATACCGGATAGGCTTTTATCTTTTCGACCAGGGCCAGGTTCTCTTCTTTTGTACTCAGATCAAGGGCAACACATAATTCCATAATTCACTCTTTTCGTATTAATTGTAAAAGTATACATTGGCTACAATATCATACTTATAAAATATTGGAAATATTATGAAGAAATTAGTTGTTAAGAACTCTGCTGCCAAGAAACTGCGTCTGTTTAATCCCTGGGTATATCAAAACGAGATAGCGATGCTTCCTGAAGCTCTTGAAGCAGGAGAGCTTGTAGAAGTTGTAAACCTTAAGCAGGAGTCTTTCGGAATAGGGTACGCCAATCCTGCTTCCGTGATCACCCTTCGTATGCTCTCGTTTGAAAACGAGCAGATCGATGCGGCGTGGATCAGGAAAAAGCTTGAGCTGGCGATCGGTGCGCGCAATTCTATTCTGGAGCATTCGAACTCCTGCCGTCTGGTTCATTCGGAAGCGGACGGGCTTGCAGGTCTGATCGTTGACTTTTATGACGGGGTAGTGAGCATTGCGATCAACACGGCGGGGATGGAAAGATTTAGAAAAGAGATCCTTGAAGCCCTTACGCAGATCATCAAGCCTATAGGTATATATGAGAAATCGGATGCGGCTGTACGCGAGAAAGAGGGTTTGAAGACCTTTGAAGGCGTGATCCAGGGAACAGTTCCGGATTTTATCGAAGTAGTCGAGTTTGGATGCCAGTTCGGTTTGGAGCTGACATCATCGCAAAAGACAGGGTTTTACCTTGATCAGCGTTTTAACCACGGAGTACTCACCGAATATATCGATGAAGATGCGACGATGCTGGATCTTTTCTGTAATGTGGGCGGTTTTGGTATGCATGCTCTTAATGCGGGTGCTGCGCATGTGACCTTTGTGGATATCTCCAAAACAGCGATCGAGCAGGTCGAAAAGAACATCGACTTGAACGGTTTTGCCGATGACGGACGTTCGACCTGCGTGGCGGCCAATGCGATGGACTATATCAAAGAGCTTGCCAATAAAAAAGTATCCTTCGATATCGTCGTCCTTGACCCACCTTCTTTTGCGAAGACCAAAGATCAGGCAGAAGCTGCGATAAGCGGGTTCAGGCACTTGATGATCAACGGTATCAAGGTCACTAAGCCTGGAGGCCTTATCGCTCTTTTTTCCTGTTCGTATCATGTCGGCATGGACGACTTGATCGAGCTGAGCCTGGGGGCTTCACGAGATACAGGAAAACAGCTGAAAGTACTCGAGCATATGTATCAGGACAAGGACCATCCTTATGTCTTGAACATGCCAAACTCGCTCTATCTTAAAGGGCTTCTTTTTCAGGTGATGTAGTCATAAGGCACTATGAAAGTTAAATTTATTTTGTAAAAAATAATTAGTATATGCAGTTGTGTTGTATAGAACTATTGTTGGATAAACTTCTTTGAAAAATAAAAGCAAGGAAAACAGATGAAAATAGTGTCGATTGTAATGGCAGGTATACTAAGTATGGGTATCTTAAACGCTGCAACAGATGAAACGGTTACTCTCGCCGGTAATAAAGTCAAACTTGTCGGAGAAAAAATCAGCGTCGGTGATGCTGCTCCTCAGGTGACATTGATCAGTTCAGAACTGAAAAAGGTGACTGTCGGCGGCAAGACGGCGAAGAAACAGGTCTTCGTAGTCGTTCCGAGTATTGATACCCCAATCTGTGACTTGGAAGCGCGTACTTTTAATTCAAAAGCAGCAGGGATGAATAATGTTGACATCTTTGTTATCTCCATGGATC
>JBFEYG010000171.1:0-5413 GCA_041562275.1 Sulfurimonadaceae bacterium
AAGATCCGAAATAATCTTCGCTCTGGTTTAAAAAGAGGTTCACCTTCGAGGTGACCTGGGAATCTGTAGAGTAGTTTAAGGAGTCGTTCTCTTTCAAGTTAAGATACTCAACATCATTCAGGTAGGTTATATCCGAAAAGATACCTGAACTTCCGCCAACTCCCCAATCAAACCAAGTCTTTAAAAAGTCTCTGTGCTGATAGTCAAATTCTGCACCATAATGCTTTTCATTCTTAAGATTAAAGGCTTCCAGATACGAACTGTCTTCTTTGAAACCGCCAATGACAATCGATCCTGTCGACTTGGGGGAATCCGTAAAACGCAGTACCGAGTAGAGACCCCGTCCGCGTTTTGTACGTATCTGAGGCAGAAGTTCAAGATCCCATTGCGGATCTTCGGCGATGTAAATAGGCTGTTGATACATAAACCCTTCATCATTGGAAAGTCCGAAAGTCGGGCGAAGAAGACCTGAACGGCGTGTTTTGTCCGTAGGATATGCAAAATAAGGAACATAAAAAACAGGGACTCCTCCGGCGTAAAGACGGGCATTGTAAAGCTGCATCCACTGATCTTCATCATCATAATAGCCGCTGCTGAACCGAACGGTCCAATCTGGATCTTGAGGGTTACAAGACGAGACTACACCCGAGTGAAGCTCATATTTTTCCGCTTTTGATTTAGCGGATCGTGCACTTATCCATAGATTATCACTATGCTGCTGAAAGAAGAAAGGACGAAATTGTCGAGAATCCTCCAGGGTATTGAGCATTAGATAGTCACCCATCGCATAATGCTGAGATCCCTGTAAAGCGACTACATTCCCATAGAGCTCCAAAGTTTCAGTGTTACGGTCATACGTCGCAGACTCCGCACTGACATACAGACCATCATACAAGACGACAACATCATCGCTTGCTTTAAGATAGGTGCCATTGGTATCGATACTTGTTGCAAAGACTTCAACTTTTTTGTCTGCCTGAACAAAGCTGGCTATACACAAAAGCAAGAAAAAAAGTCTAAACATCGACAACCACGGTTTTTGCTGTCTTATCATGCCAGGTCTGATACGCCGGATCTAAAAGTCCCCAGACAAAACCTGCATACAAAAAGAGCTCACTTATCACACGGACACCTGCGCGATTGAGTGAAGTCAAAAAAGAGGGAGACGAGGCAGTCGAGAGTTCCAAGATCCGGATCTTCATAATGATCTTTCCTGGACTTGCCGCATACTGCATGACAAAAAAAGTATGGTAGATGACCTTCAGAAGCATAAACTCTACAACGTACGAATTAATAAGAAGTATCTTCTCTTCGATGGTATTCAAACCCGAAAAAGAGTCCCAGATAACACTCAGCCAGATCACGGACAAAATAAGTTCATCGATGAGATATGCACCCATGCGTTTTTGCTTGCTCGCTAGAGAGAGTTCCTCTCTGTCCAGTAATCTGTAGATCTCTTCCATTAATTAAGCACGCAACGCTTGATATGCGATATCCGTACGCAGTTTTTTACCCGCAAAATGGACTTGACCGCATAGGAGGTAGGCTCTGTCTCTTGCCTCTTGTATGCTGTCGCCCAAACCGACACAGACAAGGACCCGTCCACCTGTGGCGCACAGGGTCCCGTCTATCTTGGAAACGCCTGCATAAGAGATATGCGTGTTCTTCGCAATATCTTCATGATGGATCTCATCCACCACGATCTCGGCTGGTGTTGAAGAAGCATATGGATAATCTTTGGATGCCATCACGACACCGACGGCATATTTGTCATAAAACTCGACTTTTAGCGTATCCAGCTGAGAGGTAGCCGCCTTGTAAAAAAGATCGAAGACCGAACTTTTCATCAAGGGCATCAGGATCTCACACTCCGGATCTCCGAAACGGACATTGAACTCAAGCGTGATCGGCTCACCGTTGACGACCATGATACCGATAAAAAGGACACCTTCAAACGGCGCTCCCTCTTTTTTCATGCCCTCAAGCGTCGGACGGACAACACGCTCTTTGACTTTTTCATACAGCTCATCATTTACAAGCGGTGTCGGAGCGTATGCACCCATTCCGCCTGTATTTGGTCCCTGGTCACCGTCAAGAAGGCGCTTATGGTCCTGAGCTGCCTGAAGAAGTACAAAATCATCTCCGTCACAGATAGCAAACATAGAAAGCTCATACCCATCAAGGAACTCTTCGATGATGACTTTAAGACCGGCATCTCCGAAAGACTTTCCGCTTAACATCTCTGAAGCCGCTTTTTTCGCCTCATCATGGCTCTGTGCGATGATAACGCCCTTGCCCGCACACAGACCGTCAGCCTTGACGACAATAGGTGCTGTAAGTGTATCGATGAACTTGAATGCCATATCAATATGATCTGTCTCGATATATGCAGCCGTAGGGATATTGTACTTGGCCAAAAAGTTCTTCATGTAGACTTTTGAGCCTTCCAGCTGTGCCGCTTCTTTGGACGGACCAAAGATCGTCAGACCTTCAGACTTGAAGATATCTACCACACCGTCGACAAGTGGTGCTTCCGGACCTACTATAGTAAACTCGATATTGTTGTCTTTAGCGAACTGGGCAAGCTCATGATAGTCTTTGATACTTACGTTCTCACCAAGGTTCTCAGTCGCACCGTTACCCGGAGCAAAGTAAAGCTTGTCAACATTCTCATCGTCTTTCATAGCACGGCCAATAGAGTACTCTCTACCACCGCTTCCAAGTATCATTACGTTCATCATTATCTCCGGTTAGTTTGTCATTTGTGAAGGATCTTGCAGATTATTTATAAAAACTCACATTGTTAAGCTTTAATCAATAATCATCACTTCATAGGGGTCCGGGTGGGCGTTCCGCCTGTTGCTTTGGTTCTCAAAGCCGAATATAGCGGATCGAGACAGCTTTACGGTAGCAGATTCTAAGGCCAGGCCTTCAAACAAAAATGCTTCACACAAGCCCTCTACGGCATCTGCTGTATGAATATGTAGAACCCCCTGATATGCGAGTAGTCGCACCACCCAGGCTGTTAAAATTATAACAAATAAAACTTAAGAAAGTCGTTAGACAGCCAAGCTTTCTGCCCGTTGTACACAGCTGGCGATAGAGGTTTTTTCCGAGACGACAGCGTCTACACCTTTTGGCAGAGCAGAACGTGTCGTCTCACCTATGCAGACGATTTTATACGTAGGCAGAAATCCGTACAGCTTCTGAAAACAGCTGATGGACGAGGGAGAAGTAAAGATACACACCGCATCTTCGGGAAGTTCCGTAGTTTTCACTTTCATACATGATGTCTCATATACGACAACAGAGTCCACGCGAATGCCCAATCTCACTAAGTCTTCTTCAATATCATAAGCCAGTACTTTTGCATGCGGAAACAAGGCTTTCAATCCGGCATATTTTTCATTGATGCAAGTGACTATGCTTTCTGCGTATCCCTCAGCTGTCTGCAAAACTCTAGCGCCTTCTTCTTGTGCCGCTTGTGCAGTAGCGTCTGAGATAGCCAAGACAGGCAGGTCCTTCCATGACCCGATCTTGTTTAGGGCAGTAAACACCTCTTTTGACGTCGCGATGATGTAGTCATAAACTGAAAAGTCGATAGATGGCTGAAGATAAGTAGCTTGAAGAACAGGTATATGATTGACACCCGGATAAGGTGTTTTTGAAAAAAGAAAGATTTTAGAAGATGACAAAAACACTCCTATAAGAAAACTAAAATATGAATAGTTTACTAAAGAACATAGAAATGAAAAGTTTCGTGTGATTTGGAATGTTTTGAGGTAGAAAAGCGCAGTAACCTACGCTGATGCCTCAATCATTTCAAAGCGCGCTGAAGTTTTCTTTTCTATTCCCACTCGATTGTTGCTGGCGGCTTTGATGAGATGTCATACACAACGCGGTTGATCCCATCAACCTCGTTAATGATCCGTCTTGAGATTCTTTCCAGAAGATCATGCGGAAGATATGCGAAAGTCGCCGTCATCCCGTCTACTGCTTCAACGACACGAATACAGACCGTGTTGTCGTACGTACGGTTGTCACCCATGACACCCACTGACTTAACATTCAACAGTACCGCAAATGCCTGCCATGTCTTCGCATAATAGCCGCTAGCTTTAAGCTCATCAAGCAAGATGACATCTGCTTCACGCAAGAGTGTAAGGTCAGGCACGTTTACATCACCCATGATACGGATCGCAAGACCCGGTCCAGGGAATGGATGACGGTTGATCATACTTTCTGGAAGTCCCAGTTCAAGACCGATCTTGCGGACTTCGTCTTTGAACAGTTCGCGTAAAGGCTCGATCAATTCAAAGTCCATCCAGTCAGGAAGACCGCCAACATTATGATGAGACTTGATCACTTCGGAAGGACCGTTGACAGAGATAGACTCGATCACATCCGGATAAAGTGTTCCTTGCGCCAAGAACTTGATCCCGTCATGTTTTTTAGCTTCTTTTTCAAACTCTTCAATAAAAGTATGGCCGATGATCTTGCGCTTTTGCTCGGGATCAGAGACACCCGCAAGCTTACCCAAAAAGTTGTCAACTGCATCAACCGTGATAAGAGGTGTTTTAAGGTTGACTCTAAAGACTTCCTCCACCTGCTCACGTTCACCCTTACGAAGAAGACCGTTATCGACAAAGACAGGGATAAGCTGATCGCCAATAGCCTCATACAGCATCGCTGCAACAACAGAGGAGTCAACCCCTCCGCTCAGACCACAAAGCACTTTCCCATCACCGACTGTCTCACGTATCTTGGCGATCTGCTCTTTTAAGAAGTGTTCCATCTTCCATTTTTCTGTCACACCACAGATGTTACGTGCAAAGTTACGCAACATAAGGTAGCCCTCTTCAGAGTGCTGAACTTCTGGGTGAAACTGCATCGCATAGACACGTTTTTCTTCATTCGCTATCGCTGCATAAGGAGAGTTTGCCGATGTAGCGATAGGTGAAAACCCTTCAGGAAGCACATCAACACGGTCTGAGTGTGACATCCATACGATCCCGTTATCATCTACTTCATCAAAAAGTGCAGATTTGACTTCAAGTTTGAGTTCGGCTTTTCCATACTCATGGTGATCAGAACGGATGACTGAACCGCCAAAATCTACCGCGATGCGCTGCATACCGTAACAGATCCCTAAAACAGGAATACCCATACTGTACACGCCTTGATCCACTTCATACGCGTCTTTATTGTAAACAGACGAAGGACCTCCGGAAAGAATGATCCCTTGCGGATTTTTTTCTTTGATATCATCAATACTCGTGTGATAAGGAACGATCTCACAATAGATCTTGTCTTCACGCAGACGGCGCGCGATCAGCTGTGTGTATTGTGAACCAAAATCAAGAACAATAATGCTTACATTTTTCAATGGAATACCTTTAGGTTATCTAGTAGT
>JBFEYG010000172.1:0-5376 GCA_041562275.1 Sulfurimonadaceae bacterium
CAAAGCATTGAAGCGCATAACACAACCTTCATCGATGATAGAAAAGATCAGGGCTTCCAAGTTCTACAACACGATTATCGATAACCTTGCGGCTAAACGCGGACAACTGAAGGATGGATCTACAGATGAGAAGCTCAAAGCTGAGGCTCTGGAGCGTATCAAGAGAAAAGGGGCGCTTCTTTATGACTTGGCAAAGCCTTATCAGGAGCATGAACGCTACATCAATGCGATGGTCCTGGGTTCACAAGACCTTACAAAAGGCGAGGGTGTTAATCTGCTGAGCGTACATGCGAGCAAAGGTCTGGAATATAAAGAGGTCTACGTGATCGATCTTATGGATGGACGTTTTCCAAATCGAAAACTGATGAACAAAGGGGGCGGTGGTATAGAAGAAGAACGCCGTCTTTTTTATGTCTCGGTAACACGGGCCAAAGATATCTTATATCTGAGCTATGCTAAGAATGACAAAATAAAAAAGATCGACTTCGTACCGTCTCAGTTTCTGTATGAAGCAGGATTGATCCAAAAAGACGAGAACTATAGGAAAATGGTAGAAAAAGAGGGTGAATAGTCAGAGATGAGGGTGTGTCTTTCTCACCCTCTCGGGATCAGTTTTTAGCTGCTTTACCCATATCCCACATCGGCAAGAAGATCCCAAGTGCCATTAAGAGTACCATTGCCGCGATAAGTGCCAACATAATAGGTTCTATGGCTTCTGATAATCCATCAATGATAGCATCAAACTTCATCTTGTAATATTCAGTGACCTTTTCCATCATAGCATCAAGTTGACCACTTGATTCACCAGCGGCTACCATCTGGATGATCATATTCTCAAACAGACCGGTGTCTTTTAGACCCTGATGTAACGTATTACCTTTCTCGACGGCACCTCTTACAGTTTGAAGTTTCTCTTTTAGAGGAAGATTATCGATCATATCAATAGCGGCCTCAAGTGAGTCTGCAATGGGGATACCCGCATGTACCAAAGCAGAGAAAACAAGCATAAAACGATTCAAGGTTGCGAACTTAATAAGGTTTTTAATGAGCATGGTCTTAAGCAAGATTTCATGAAACCTAAACCTGACATTATAATAATGGTTGATAGCAAAACGCGCTGTCAAGAATACAGCAATGATGGTTCCAAGCACATACATACCATATTGATTTATACCTACCTCCAATGCAAGCAATACCTGGGTTGGAAGCGGTAGCTCAGCATTGAGTTGTTCGAATATTGCTTTGAACTCAGGTACGACGTATGAAATAAGAATCGTAAAAGCGATGGCCATAGCGATCATAACGTTTCGAGGATAGGCCATAGCTTTTTTAAACTTGATGAAGTTTCTTCTAATCTCTTCCAGCATGTCGGCAAGCTTGTAGAGTGCTTCGGCCATGTTACCTGTTTTTTCTCCCAGCTGGATCATGGCTAAGGTCAAATTTCCCATCTCATATCTGAAGTTATTGATGGACTGAGACATACTGAGACCTGAGTTGATATCTTCGGCTATCCGGTTAAATACCTCTTTGAGTCTTTGGTCATCAGTAGAGTTGGCGATCTCATGCAGGGTGTCATGAATAGAGATACCTGCATTGGTCATAACCGCCATTTGCCGGATACCGGCAATAAGACTGTCTTGTTTGATCTTTTTCTTTTTAAAGTTTTTGGTAATACCTTCTTTAAAAGCCTTAAGTTGTTGATCTAAGGGTGGAGAACTCTCAATTACTTTCAGGACAACACCGGGGAATTTAACTTTTGCAAGATAATGCGCTTCTTTCTTATCTTCTGCATGCAGACCGTGAGCTTCGCGTTTACCTTTGTTAATAACTGTAACTGAATAATATTTCATTGTTTTGCCACCCTTAAAATTTCATCAAATGTAGTGATACCTTCGGCAGCTTTTTGCATGCCGTTTTTGAACATATTTTGAAAACCCTCTTTGGTCGCCTGTTCTAAAAGTTCTACTTTTGAAGCTTCTTTCGCGATCATACTGGAAAGTTCTTCAGAGATTGGAAGTACTTCACAGATCATCTCACGGCCTTGGTAACCAGTTCCTGAACACTCTCTACATCCTGCACCTATCTTGAAAATCGCATTTTCAGGAATATATGATTTATACTCTTCTACAAGGTTATCCGGTAGTTTGGCATCCTCTTTGCAGTGAGGACATATCTTTCGAACCAAACGCTGTGCTTGAATAGCAACGACAGCACCACTGATCAGATAAGGCTCGATACCCATATCTGCCATCCTTGGAATGGCACTGACGGCATCATTGGTATGCAAAGTAGAGATAACTAAGTGTCCGGTCAACGCAGCTTTAATAGCGATCTCAAGTGTCTCATGGTCACGAATCTCACCGATCATGATCTTGTCAGGATCCTGGCGAAGAATAGAACGCAGCGCATCTGCAAAAGAGAGGCCGACCTTTGGGTTGACCTGTACCTGTTGGATAAGGTTCATCCTATATTCGACAGGATCTTCAACAGTAATCACTTTTTCTGTGACACTTCTAAGCTCATTAAGTGCACCGTAAAGGGTTGTCGTCTTACCCGAACCGGTAGGGCCGGTGACTAATATGACGCCAAACGGTGCTTTAAGCGCAGTATGGAGCTTTTGATAGCTGGCTGCATCCATGCCTGCTTCTTCGAGTTTTACCAGCGCTTTGGTCTTGTCAAGTACACGCATAACAATTGATTCACCATACAGGATCGGTAGAGTAGATATACGAAAGTCAAACTCTTTATTACCGACATTGGCTGAAAAACGTCCATCTTGAGGTTTACGTTTTTCGGCGATATCCAGATTGGCAAGAAGTTTTAGTCGTGAAGCCATAGGCGGATAGATGTCTTTGTCAAAGATGAAGATCTCGGTCAGTGCACCATCAATACGTCCACGTACAACACAGTTCTTTTCTGTAGGTTCGATGTGGATATCCGATGATCGCGAATGAATGGTTGTCTTTAGCACAACATCAATCAATTGTAAGATGGATGAAGCCTCTTGTTGTTCTTCTGCACTGCCGATAGAATTAAGCTCACTTCGGATGTTGGCTACAAGTTCTTTAACGCTGTCCTTAAGCTCCATCTTCATCAAGTAGGCTTCGATCTGCTTGCTTGTAGCTACGGCAATACTTAAAGGCTTACGCGGGTATATTCGCTGTAGCATCTCTTGGGCATCAACATTTAACGGATCCGAGAATACAACGGTTACATGCATTTCATTTTGAGAAATTGGTATGGCTACAGCACGTTTAAGTTGATTGTACGGGGCCTTTTCTGCGAGACGGTAATCTAAATCGACTGAGTCCAGATCTATGAAGGGATAGTTCAATACCTCGGCTAAATATTTTAAGACATCATGCTCAGATAAAAAACTATACTGATGAATCACAGAAAGCTCATATCGGCCTACTCTGATCTGCTCAACGATGAAGCGCTTCACAAAATTTGCGGAAACAGCACCGACTCTCGTCAGAGTTTCAAGAAGAGCATCAGGTTTTACACCTCTGGATGTGAGTCTTTCTATCTGTTGAGTAGTGATATGGTTTTTATCTAATAAGTCTTGTGTAATACGATCCAGTTGCAATTGAACTACTCCTACCAATAAGTGTGCCTATGAGTCATTATTGTATCATAATATTCTTCTATAACCATCTTCTTGGAATGGTTGCCGTTCTTGATATAAAGCTTGTATGAGACCTTCTCATTATGCTTGTCAAAAAACACATAATGGTTTTGTTTGCGATCATGTCGGCTCTTAGCATAGAGCTCAAATACGGTTGATAAGACATGGTCTGTTGTCGGAAGTTTTAATTCGCTCAAACCATATCCATCCAGTAAAGCATGATAAAGAAGTTTTTTTTGCATTAAAATAACTGAAAAGTAGGCGGCATTGCTACGGGCTTCTTGTGTTTTTTTAAGCAAAGATATAGGAATAGCCAAACGGTCTATATAGTCTGAATGAAGACAAGAGAATGCATACAAGGATACAAACTCTTCATCTTTCCGGTATTGTTGAAAGACTTTGAGGCCTTCTTTACATGCTTCTTCATATTGTTTGTCTTGATACAGATGGTACAGTGAGGTCTTGATGTCCGCAAAAGCAAAGTTGAACAAAAGACAACTGATCAATACTAGAATTCTCATTTAAATGTCCCGGATTCGATTTTTCTTAATAAGACGTCAGCAGCAGTAGACTTCGTTGTCTTTAGATATGATTTTAATGTATTTATTGCTAATTCATGCTGTCCAAGCTTAACTAAAGACTTAGAAAAGATAATCCAGCTCTCTTCGATACTTTTATCTATTTCATTTGTCATCAATGCATAATTGTATGACTTTTGATACTCACCAGCAGCATAGTATCGTTTGGCAATAAATAGACTCAAGGCTGGGTTCTTGTTCTTTTTAAATCTTCGTATGACATCTTTTAGATCTGTGTCACTTTTATTTGAAGTGATATTGAGCCTGTTCTCATTTGTCTCTTCAGCAAGGTCAGTAGCATTGGCAGGAGTTTCGTTTTCAGGCATTAAAGGTACGGTCTCATTTCCTTGTAACGTAGATGTTACAGGTTCTTGGATTGGCATCTCTTCTTCAATAAAAGCAGTGAGTCCATCTTCGATATTATCCATAAAGTGCAGAGATGGTTTAAGTACTAGCGTACTTTTTTCTTGTTGAGGCTCTGGTCTGATCTGTTCTTGCGTGTTGTCGGCAATATTGAGTTCAATAGGCGCTTTAACAGGTTCTGAAGACGGCTTTTGTTGAACGACAGTTTCAACTTGCTCTTTTGACGGTTCTGCTTCTGTAGTTTGAACAGGGACATTGTTTTTGTCTTCTGTATCAGATAATGGCATATAGATGAAAAACAGTCCAATGATACTTACACTTGCCAAAATAGATAAAACCAGAGGTATATAACTTTTTATTTTATACCGCAGCCATTGCCTCTCCAGTTCATGAATATTAAGCATGTATCAATCCTGTCTGTATTGCAGCCATTTCTATTATTTTATTCGAAATATTACTATAGTTTATTTTGGTCGGCTGGTTCTCTTCATACCAGTCATACAGACTAAACAAAGTATACAATAGCTTATTAGTGTCTCTGTAGTTGCCTTGTGTAATATGATGAATACATTTTACATTTTTATTGTCAAACATATTGGCGACATCAAAACAGTTGTTTTTCATCAGTTTCTTTTGTATGTATATCTTCAGCTCTGCAGCAGACGCATTATGTAGTTCTAAACTTTCCCAAATACGTGTTTGAAAGTGCTCTTTAGCGATAATATCTTCTTTCTCAGTTTTATGCAGTGTTATAACGAATTTGATTTTTCTGGCATCTGAAATCAAACGTATCTTTTCCATAAGTGA
>JBFEYG010000173.1:0-5372 GCA_041562275.1 Sulfurimonadaceae bacterium
AAAATAAAAAAGATCTTCGAGCAAGAAGGAGAGGCCTATTTCAGAGAGTGCGAAAAAAAGATATCGCGCTGGCTGAAAAAAAGCGTGAGTGATACCATCATCTCTATAGGGGGTGGATTTTATCAGGTCGGGAACCTCCAGAAGATCGGTCATGTCATCTACCTTGAATCCTCCTTTGACGCTATCCTTGAACGAATCAGTTCATTTGAAAATGCCAAGCGAAAGCTCAAAAAACGTCCCCTTCTGAAAGACATGAAAAAGGCAAAGAGCCTTATAAGTGAACGTCATCCAAAATATCTTGAATGTGCAGACACAGTTATACAAACAGCCGGAAAAGACTCGGCTGCCATAGCAGACGAGATCATACACCTTTTGAAACTTTCCGAAAAATAGGCAAATGCGTATTTAAATCCTTTCTCTCTTCCTTAGATACATAGAAGTCGGGCCATATTATATGGCAAGACTGTCTGTATGACTCATGACATTGCATACGCCCTAGTATGATCTACCCGAAAAAAATATTTGATAAACACGCTTTGATCTTTTTATAAAAGTAACCTCTTTACAACTAAGCTTAAATACAATCTCGACATCAAAACATCCTCTATAGTCAAGATGCATAACAGACATAATAGATGACAGATCCGATCAGTGCAGCAATGCCCTGAGTTCTTCAAACGACCGGTATCCTTTGATGACGCACAGATGTCCCTCTTCATCGATCAAAACAACAGAAGGAAAGACATTCGCTCCCATCGAACGCGCCTTATAGACATCGGCTTTCGTCTTCTCCTTCATCGTATCCGAAGTAAAAAGCGCTTCAAACTCACTTCTGTCAACCCCCTCGGCTTCGGCAATATCTGCAATGACATCGGGCTGAGTGACATCCTTTCCTTTTAGATAAAAGGCTTCTTGCAAGGCGCTAAGGAAAGAGAACTGTTTTGTACTGTCCAGTGTTCTGACAGTCACTACTGCGCGGCATGCCGGTTCAGTATCGTAATCAAAGACTTCCTGCTTAAAAAAGTCCAGATTAAACTTTTGTCCCGTTTTCTGCTGAACGCTCTTCCAATGCTCACGAAGATAGCTCTTGAATGCATCATCCCAGACCTGTTCGCCGCTGCTACGCAAGCCGCCGAGGATCAAGGAAAATTCGACTTCATCTGAGAGTTCATCTCTCAGCTTCTGTAAAACCGGTTCAAAACCCCAGCACCAGGAACACATAGGGTCAAGGACAGCGACGATCTCTTTTTTCTTATTCATCTCGCCATTATACCTGCTGTGGGCGATACTTCAAAAAGATATAAAGGATTTTTCAAGTCCGTGAAGCTTGTTGCAAAAATCACACATAATTCACACATCCGACTATTATACTTCCTGCCAGAAGACAAAGAGCTTTAATAATTCAGCAACTTTGATCTGACAAAAGTCCCCCTAGCTTTTGATTCAGATTTTTTCAACACATTATTGACTCTTAACAACATCGTAATTCCCTATTCGATCTAACACTCTCTTAATCGTCTCTTTGTCTTCTGTGTTACAATCTTTATCATGAAAACATTTCTTATTCTTTTTTTATATATCTCACTGCTCTTATCCCAGAACCACTTTTCCCAAGTGCACTACCCTAAGCTATACTCGCAGCTTGGCACACCGCTGTTTGAAGAGGCAGAGTCCTTTGAAAGACTAACGCAGGTACCTCACTTTCATAACAACGGGCTTATGCTCGAGACTTACCTGCAAAAGGTCAAGACAGCGATTGAGCACGGCTTAAATATTGATGCAGAGCATTCATTAGATCGTGAAAAGACAAAAGCCTATCTTAAAGAGCTGCGGGAACTGCAAAGACTACATGATCAGATAGAAAGTACCTACAAAAAAGAGTTGTATAAAAGTATCCATGCTGATAAACAAGACACTTTTTATAGCCTGATCTCTGTTCCGCTCCCTTTTATAAATACAGATATGCGTTTAAAAGAAGAAGTCGTGCACTATTACAAAAAGACTAAGCAGAGCCATCAGTCTTCTTCTGAACGACAATACGATTTCTCTTATTTGAGTGAACTCAGTCGTGACTTCAGACTGGATCAGCAGTCATACCAATATATGCATACCGCATTTCAGGCCTCGCAAAAAGACCAGGAGGTTGAAGAACGGAATACTTTATCTGAATTCACTCCTGATGCCCAGAGTAAACGACTTGTTCAGGTCATCAGTGTCAAAACCCAAAATGGATTTGATCTTTATCTGGAGAACCATGCCTATTTTGATGTGACCATTGAACTCAAAGCCACCGAACTGATCAACTTATCGAGTTCCAAATCCCTTCCCATTGTCGGCTCTTTTCCGGCACAAAGCCGAACCAAGCTGGTAAACTTCTCCATCCGGGATCCCCGTCAAAAAAGTCAATTCCGGACCTTCTTCAATGCCACTATAGGGCGTATCAATCCTGACTATGACAAAGACTATCTCTATGCCCTGCCTTATGCGCGCGGAGAAGCGTATATTTTGACGCAGGGCTTTAACGGAGAGAACACCCATAAAGACCAATCTGCCTATGCCCTTGACTTCCAGATGGATGAGGGGACGAGGGTTCATGCGATGCGAGAGGGGATTGTCATAGCACTTGAAGAGAAACAGACTGAACACGGTTTTTCCCCTGCCTTTGCTGAGAAGTCAAACCACATCATCATCCAGCATGATGATGGGACAATGGCCATGTACGGGCATCTCAAGCCAAATGGAGTCAAGGTAAGAGTAGGACAAAAAGTATATAAACACGCCTTCATCGGCCTCTCCGGAAATACCGGTTACACTTCCGGACCACACCTTCATGTTCATATCTCTGCGGTCAAAGACCTGAAAACAGGTCCGATGTCTGTGCCTTTCAGCTTTTTAGCACAGCGCGGCAGAATCGACTCACCTGAAGAAATGACCCGATATATCGCAAAATAAGCCGAGGCGGTCGCGCAGCGATATTTCTTTAGAAAGTAAACGTAGTGTTTTTCGCAGAAAACACTTCTTCAGAGAAGCGAAGCGGAGTTTACAAAATGAGTGAAACGTTCAGCTTTGCTGACATTTCTTTAGAAAATTAGCCGTGGCCGTCGCGAAACGATATTTATCCATACTGTGAAATGGTATGGATCACACGTCTTTAGTGAAGTAAACGCAGTGTTTGCATAGACTACTTGATGAACTCTTTAAACTTCATCATGAACTTCTGTACCTTTGGAGCGACAACAGCCTGACAATATCCCTGATTCGGATTATGCGTCAGATAATCCTGGTGATATGCCTCTGCATCAAAAAACTCCGGAGCAGGAGTGAGTTCTGTCACGATAACAGAAGGCAGACGTTTTTGAAGCTCTTCCATCTTGGCTTCAGCGGCATCTTTCTGTTCGTCATCAAGGTAATAGATCACAGAACGGTACTGTGTCCCGGCATCTGCACCCTGACGGTTCAGCGAGGTAGGATCATGGATCTCAAAGAAAATATCCAAAACGTCCTCGTAGGAGATGACAGTCTCGTCAAAAGTAATCTTTACGACTTCAGCATGTCCTGTTGTGCCCGTACATATCTCCTGATAGCTTGGGTTTGGATTTTCTCCGCCTGCATAGCCGCTGATCGCTGACTGGACACCTTTTGCCCGCGAAAACACCGCCTCGATACACCAAAAACATCCACCGCCTAAAATTGCTGTTTGCATGACCACTCCTAATTTTTCATATTTTTATCTAAAAGAGATGGAACCCAAGCTAAAAGTATAAAACTAGTTGCTCAAAAAAAACGTCTGTTCAAATACAATGAGAAGTGATAAAAAGCAAGAAGGTTTATAGACCTTCATCCCCTTTTTTCTACACATCGTTTTTTTATACTCTTTGGATCAAAAAAAGGAAAGAAGCATGGAAATCACAAGCACTTTTTTATTTGGACTGTATGGACTTATACTCTTTGGCATAACACTTATGGCTATTTACTACGCGGACAAGACAGGCAATACAAACATAGACAGACGAGGCTAAGACTCAACACAAGGATAGCGGTCTCTCACTTCAAGAAAAAGACCGAAATTGTCCATAAACAGGTCTACGATACGCGGATCAAAATGTTTGGAGCGTTGCGACTTTAAAAAAGAGAAGATCTCATCCATCTTCCACCCTTTTTTATACTTTCGTGAAGAGCTTAGTGCGTCCAAGACATCCGCGACGGCGACAATGCGCCCCACAATATGGATCTCATCCCCCTTGAGTCCTGACGGATATCCCGAGCCGTCCCACTTCTCATGATGCTGATGTGCGATGATCGAGGCGATCTGCATCAAAGGGAGCTTGGACTTTCTCAATATCTCATACCCGGCCTGAGCATGCTCCTTCATAATCAAAAACTCTTCATCCGTATGTTTGCCGGGTTTATGCAGAATATGATCAGGCGTCGTCACCTTTCCAATGTCATGGAGAGCAGAAGCCTTTTTTATCAGCTCTGCTTGTTCTTCACCATACCCCAGAAGTCGCGCGATCAGTTTTGAATATTCGGCAACACGCTCCACATGCCCAGATGTCTCTTCACAATGCTTATCCGCCAAAGTACTCATCATGTAGACAAGCTCCAGTTCCGTCTCTTGGAGCTTCTGCTCTTCAAAAAACTTCAACTTCAAATGCGTAGTGATACGCGCAAGAAGTTCTGCGGGACGGAAAGGCTTGGTAATATAATCGACGCCGCCGACTTCGAACCCTTTTGACACACCTGCCACATCGCTGACTGCTGTCAAAAATATGACGGGGATCTTACTGATCTTTGCCCCACTGCTTTTAAGAATACGGCAGACTTCATACCCGTCCATCTCAGGCATCATGATGTCCAGCAAGATCAGATCAACACGGTGGTTCGCCTTCAGATAAGCTATAGCTTCCGCCCCGCTTTGGGCCACAGTGACTTTATAGCCATGCTTGTCCAGTACATTTTTAACCAAATGAAGATTTGTAGGCGTATCGTCTACGCACAATATATGAAATACTTTATTATCGAAATCTATCATTAAGACCTGTACTTTTTTTTTAGAATACCCAAGATCAGAAAACAGACTGTACTCTGTTTTTCTTTATGACCCTAGAACCTTTTCGTTAAGACCATCTTTCAAGACCACAAACGCTTGACATTTCTGTTAAAAACAACAGATCTAGAAAACACGGATGACCTTTTCTTTCGTAATCGTCTATAAAAATATTTTCGGATTATAATCTATCTTGATTAAAACAGAGATACCCAGAATATAAATACAATATTTTTAAGGATCTCTCAATCTAAGAAATCCGAATTTGGATATAATTAATTTATGGATAATACTAATGGCTTCTAATAATCAATATATTTACTCT
>JBFEYG010000174.1:0-5354 GCA_041562275.1 Sulfurimonadaceae bacterium
GCCTCTTTGCTGATGTCAATGGGTATGATGATGCTGCCTCCGGTTATGATCTCCTTGCCTTTTAAGATACTTATCTTTGTACTTGTAGACGGGTGGAATCTGCTTGTAGGCAATATGATCGCCAGTATAAAATAGTTTGAAAATTATAGGATAGTAATGAATTGTGAATATTTTGGAGTATGCGGCAGCTGTAAACTCTATGAGTTGAGTTATGAAGAACAGCTTCAGCAGAAACTGACAGGTGTCAAAGAACTTTTTGCAGAGATATACAGCGGTGATTTCGATATTGCCCGTTCAAAGGAAGAACATTATCGTGCCCGCAGTGAGTTTAAGGTCTGGCATACAGATGAAGAGATATCGTATGCGATGAACAGGCTTGACAAAGAGGGCGTTGTTCAGATCGAGCGATGTCCTATGGTCAATGAGAGTATTGCTTCGCTTATGCCTATACTCTTGAAGGCGATAGCCGATAAAAAGATGGGACACAAGCTTTTCAACATCGACTTTCTTTCCAGCTCTGAAGGTGAGATCGTCGTCAGTCTTATTTACCATAGACAGCTTGATGAACAGTGGTGTCTTCTGGCTAAGGAACTCTCAACAGAGCTGGGTATACATATCATCGGAAGAAGCCGAAAACAAAAGGTCGTTATCGGGCAGGACTATATTACAGAGACGCTGAAATTTGCAGGCAAGGCGTATCAGTTTAGACAGATAGAGAACTCCTTTACCCAGCCTAATCCCCATGTCAATGAACAGATGGTCTCATGGGCACTGAAACAGGCAGAAGGTTCAAGCGGAGACCTTTTGGAACTGTATTGCGGTGCAGGGAACTTTACCATTCCTTTTGCGGGAGTCTTTGACAAAGTCCTTGCAACGGAGATCTCCAAGAGTTCTATCTCGGCAGCGAAAGAGAACATGCGTCTGAACAATACAAATAATATTGAGTTTGTCCGTATGAGCAGTGAGGAGTTTACAGAAGCTTTAGACGGTGTGCGCGAGTTCAGAAGGATGAAGGATGTCGATATTTCGACTTATGCGCTTGAGACACTCTTCGTCGATCCTCCCCGAAGCGGTTTGGATGATAAGTCGCGGCAGTTCTGCAAGCGGTTTGAACATCTTATCTATATATCGTGCAATCCTGAGACACTAAAACGTGATCTGGAAGAACTTAGTGAAGAGTATGAGGTACTCAAGATGGCCGCTTTTGACCAGTTTCCTTATACGCCGCACTTGGAGATGGGCGCAGTCTTGAAGAAGAGAAACCGATGAGGACAACAGCCTGTATCTTTTTTCTTGCAAGCACTTTGATGGCTGAAGATGTCATGGTAGAGCGTATGCAAAGCGTGGTCGATGAAGTCACTGAACTGCGTTCACGCTATGAGTCATCTGCACGAAACAATGAGGCCTGTCAGAAACAGGTTCGTGAACAAGCCAGGATCATAGACGAAGCATCACAGAACCAAGGCGTTGATTACAAGACCTTTGAGCAGAACAGAAAACGTCTGGAGATACTTGAAGATGAAAACAGTGCATTGAAAAAGCGCCTGGCAGGGCAGGAAGTCGACAAAGAGAAGACAAAACAGATGATTGTCTTGGAGAAAGACCTTGAAGTCCTTCTAAAAGAGAATGCCCGGTTAAACAGTTCAGCAAAGATACTCAAAGAAAAAAACCATGCCCTGCTTGATCAGCTCAACAACCTGAAACGCAGTAACAGCAGTGAAGATGAGCTCTCAGCACTTAAAAAAGAGGTTCTGGTACTTCAAGAAAAGCTGAAGCGTTCGCAAGAGAAAAACAGAGATCATGAACAACATAACAGAGAATTGTCTACGGATACTGTCCAGACAAATGTTGTGGACGACTCAGCAGACGAAGAGCTGTATCGTCTGCTTTCAAACGAGAACAGACGTCTGGAACAAGAACTTCAGGCCTTAAAAACACAAACAGCCTCTTCTCAGTTGAAATGTGTACCAAAGACAATAGTCAAGGTTGAAAAAGTTTCCAAGAAGATGGCGCCGAAACGCGTCTGTCTCGATGACAACCCTTTTCCAAAGCTTATGATGAAAGAAGAGAATGCAGTCAGGCCTGTGGTACCTAAAAAGAGAGTCATCGATAAGCAAGAGGTCCCCAACAGTCTTGAAGAGAGTATGTCTGAAGATACTCAAGAGGTCGTCTTGGAAAAAGGGCGGACCTACCGTTTGAAAAACGAGAGTGCTATCTATGACGCACCGGGTGGAAACGTGATAGCCGTATGGGAAGAAAAGACCTCTTTCACCAGTAATATCTATAAGGGCGAGTGGATCAAGATCACGGGATATTTTGTCAATATGAAGTGGACAAAGTCGGCAGAAGCGATGTGGATCAAAGAAAAAGACACGGTTAAACGCTAATGGAGTACAATATACAGATCATATTTTAGTAATAAAGGTCTTGTATCATGCAAAAGTTTCTCTTTTTAGTCCTGTCGACCTTGATGATGTTTGGATTTAGCGCATGTGACGGTGGATCAAACGGTACCGGCACGGGGACGGTGTGTACTTCAAATACGATCGTGGGTACATATACTACCGGTAAAGCAGCCCTTGATGTGTCAGTAGAGGGTGATAGGGCTGTTATTGCTCTGGGCAGCTCAGGCATAGGTGTGTTTGATGTGACAGAAAGAAACAGACCTCGGCTCATAAGCACTCTGTTTCAGTCTGCACAGGTATACTCTGCGAGGATCCACAATAAATACATCTATGCTTATCTTAAAAAGGATGCCGATGAGAAGTATTATCTTCGTATCATAGATATTTCTGATCTTGATCATCCTGTCACACGCTATGATATGCCTATGGATAAAGTAGAGACAAATATCAACATGATGAAAAGCAAGTGGATAGCCTTTGAGGGTGATTATGTCCATCTTCTTGGACAGATCAGCGGTGAGGGGGGAGATTATCATATCCTGGATGTGTCAGATAAAAGTAATCCCCTCTTGCTCTCAAGCATGGATATTGACGGATTGTGTGGACTTTTAACTGTCGTCAATGAGCTTGTCCTCAGGGATAATCTGGCCTATATCGGTTCGTATAAAGGTCTTGATATCATCGACTTTAGTGACAGGAATAATCCTGTCTCCCTTACTGATATTCAGACCCCTGTGGGGTGTTATTACAAGTCTTTCGAACTGAACGATGATGTCCTGTATATCGCAGGAGGATTGAGCCTTTATACCTATGATATCGCCGATCCTGAAAACCCGAGTTATATCAGTGCCATCGGTTCTTCAATGAAGTATATCCTGGTCTCGGAGATCAATGCTACGGCCTATACCTTGGGTCTCAATGGTGAGATCTCTATTGTGGATGTGACTGATCCAGACAGACTTGTAGACACAGACAAGGATATCTATGTCAACCCAATAAGCTACAGGATCGTTGATGACAGAGGGTACGTATATGTCGCCGACGAAGCAGGCTTGAAGATTATTGACACCTGCATCAGATAATGTCTTCATTCGGCCTCTTTAGAGTGTGGGCGTTTTTGTTTGTGTCAGATACTTTTTGTGAATCGGATGACATTTGGCTATAATCGCAGTAATTTTATAAGAGTTGAAAGGAAAAACGATGGAGTGTGAATTTGCTCGCGTCAACAGCACAAGTGATGAGATCAGAGATATGTTTGCAAACACAAAGACTATTGCTGTTATGGGACTCTCTCCTGATCCTTCCAAAGCAAGTTACAGAGTAGCCAAATATCTGAAAGAGCAGGGGTTTCAGATCGTACCCGTATACCCTAAAGAAGAAGAGATACTGGGGGAAAAAGTCTACCGCTCTTTGGCTGATATCCCTTTTGCCGTCGATATGGTTGATGTCTTCCGCAAGCCTGCTGCCTTGATGGCGATAGCCGAGGCTGCTATAGCACGCAAAGATGTAAAGTTTTTTTGGGCACAGCAGGGGATCGTCAACAACGAAGCAGCAGAGATGGCTGAAAAAGCAGGCTTGAAGGTCGTACAGAACAAGTGTACGATGGTCGAGCACGCAGCACTATAAGGATACAATTGTTAAACATAGATTTAGTTAAAACAGCAGCCAAGCGGATAGATCGCGTTGCAGTAAAAACGCCTTTTGCTCTTGCACCGCTATTGAGTGTCATGAGCGAAGCCGAAGTCTTTTTGAAAAAAGAGAACCTTCAGATCACGGGTGCGTTTAAACTGCGTGGCGCTTTCAACAAGATCGCTTCATTGTCGGATGAGCAGAGAAGCCGCGGTGTCATCACGGCCAGTGCGGGCAACCATGCCCAAGGCGTAGCATTCTCTGCCAAGCATTTCAATGCGCATGCTGTCATCGTTATGCCGGAATCCACGCCTTTGACAAAGATAAACGGTGTCAGCTCTTACGGAGCCGAGGTCGTTCTGGCTGGCGGGAATTATGATGAAGCTTATGCCTATGCAAAGGAGTATGCTCAAACGAACGATCTTGTATTCGTGCATCCTTTTGAAGACGAAGAGGTCATGGCAGGACAGGGTACGGTCGCGCTTGAGATGCTTGCAGTAAAAGATGATCTGGACATTGTCGTGATCCCAATGGGCGGCGGCGGACTGATCTCCGGTATGGCGGTTGCGATCAAAGCGATGAACCCTAAGATCAAGGTGATCGGCGTCAGCGCTTCAGGTGCACCTGCCTTGAAGCGCTCATTTGAGCAAAAAACAGCGATCGATACGACCTCGGTCCGAACCATAGCAGACGGTATTGCCGTGCGCGACACTTCGGACATCACTTTGGGATATATGCTTGAACATGTAGATGAAGTCGTTGACGTGGACGATGAAGAGATCGCCAACGCCATTCTTTACCTTCTGGAAAAGCAAAAACTTGTCGTGGAAGGTGCGGGAGCTGTAGGTGTGGCCGCGTTGATGCATAAGAAGATAGCAGGTATCAAAGGTAAGAAGGTCGGTGTGATCCTAAGCGGAGGGAATATCGACGTTACAATGCTCTCTGTAATCATCGAAAAAGGTCTTTTGAAATCCAACAGAAAGATGAAGCTGACGGTCACGCTGATAGACAAACCGGGTTCATTGATGAAACTGACCGAACTGTTGAAGAACCTCTATGCGAATATTGTCCATATTGCCTATGATCGAACCTCTACGACCCTGGATTACGGTGATGCCCATGTCACAATTCATTTGGAGACCAAGGGGAAAGAACATCAAGATGAGATCCGTGCCGTATTGCTTAAGCACGGTTATCTTAGCAGCGAGATGAAGTAAGCTGTGGTGTCTGCTGTTTTTGCCTTTTCTCCTTCTTCTGCAAGGGGGTCAAGATGATCGCGATCGACCTGGGCTCTAACTCTTTGCGAATGATACAGATGGA
>JBFEYG010000175.1:0-5287 GCA_041562275.1 Sulfurimonadaceae bacterium
AGACTCGGATGGAAATCCTGTCTTAGACTCGGATGGAAATCCTATCGCAAACAAGTCGATTGAAGATGCGAACGGTTACTTCGTCAACCTTGAGTATGATGTACTGAACACAATAAGTGCTGACTATAAACTGCCTGTTTTTGTTCAGTATGACTACATCAATCCTACAGACTCAGTAGTTAATGCTACAAACACCTCTATCGGTGTTGACACAGGTGCAGAAAGTGCCACAACAACGGTTGGTATTAACTTCTTCCCGCATGAGCAGGTTGTCGTAAAAATGGATTATGCTATGACAGAGTACAAAGATCCTGCAACAACTAAAAATGACCAGGACATCTTGAGTCTAAGCCTTGGTTTTATCTTTTAAGACCATCAATATAGACACCCGTCAAGAGGGCTCCTCCCCTCTTGTGATATAATTCTTAAAAAAAGCACATCATGATGAAAATTCTTTTACTTCTACTCTTTACCCTTAGCCTGCATGCCAAACTTATTATCTCACCCTTTGATGCGATGAAACTGCATTTTGGAGATGACAGTAAGATCGAGAAAAAAAGCCTTCTGCTGACAAGCGATGATGCCAAGGCTGTCACCAAACTTGCCAAGGTAAAGCTGGACACGAAGATATATAAGACATTCCGTGCGTTCAAAGATGACAAGCTTCTAGGGTATGGCATTCTTGTGCTTCACAAGGTCAGATCCAAAGACACGGCGGTACTTTCTATCATCTCACCGGATGGAACACTGAAGACTATCGAGATCGTCGCCTTTAATGAACCTATGGAGTACATTCCTTCCAAAAACTGGATAGAAGTACTGGAGAACAAGATACTTAGCGACTCACTTGCACTGGGCAAAGATATCCCTTCTATCACAGCTGCAACGATGTCAGCAAGGGCTGCCACCAATGCTGCACGTATTGCCTTAAGTATTTATGCCGTGAAGTTCAAACAGTAAGCTATGAAGTTCCTTGTATCCAAAAACTTGCATGCGAACCCCAACTTCACCCTTCTGCTTGGGGCTTACGCTGTTCTGCTCTTGTGTTATTTTGTAGGTGACCTTTTTTACTTAGGACATTTTTTCGGGACCGATACACAGGCTGTCCTGCTGACCCTGAAGGGAAATGAAGAGGAGTTCCTGGAGCCTCTTGGTCTTATGTCTTTACTGGAGCATCTTCATATCGCTCTTTTCTTAGGGATCATCTCTCTGTTTACGACGATGGCGATCGTACTTCGTCTAAACCTTGGCCAAAGACATAAAGGTATCATCATCGCTGTCTCTATGGGTGCTTTGTTTCTGGAGAACCTTGCTCTTTTGGCTACCTACTTCTTGAGTGAAATCTATGTCTATATCTTCTTCTACGGGACCCTCACCTGGCATATTGTCGGAAGCTACGCCCTGTTGTTGACCCTAAAAGAGCTTTTTTGGATGAAGCGTGATACCTAAGCGCCTCTTCTTCTCTCTTTTACTCTTTGCTATAGGAGTTATTGCCCTTCAGCTTGCCAGCGGAGTCTGGCTCTTTGTCGCGAAATACGGTCTGAGCCCACATGAGGTCTATACCTATTTTGCAGGCAATGAAGCGGAGTTCATCATGCCCAAGACCTTCGAGGGTCTGATAGAAACAGCTGTGCCGCATTTTCTTGCCATATCGACGACGATATTCGTCTTTGCGCATTTCCTGCTCTTTACCCAGGTCATCAGCGAGAAGAAAAAACAGCTTCTTGTCGCCTCGCTTTTTTTTACTGCGGCCGTCGATATCCTTACTCCCTTTGGGATGATATACGGGTATGAACTCTTCGCCTGGCTGAAGCTTGTAGCTTTTTGGAGTTTTGAGATGTTGATGGGAGTGCTGCTGCTTGTTCTCTTTCAGGCCATTTTTTATAAAGGCACAGAGGCCTAAGGTCTTCAGATTTTCCTGCTGTATTCCTGCGTAGGCTTAAAACTGACTCCTGTGAACGCTGTCTTGCACAGGCGTTCTTTCAAGTCTTGATCGATGATGATCAGGCCGGGGATGTTATGGAACCTGAACAGGTTCTTTCCGCCTGTCCTGTTCTCATCTATGGCAAAGCGCGTGATGACGGTGTTTCCCATCTTGTTTTCTTCAAAGGTACTGTTGTCAAGGTCGATACAGGCTATGATATCGGTCACGATACCCAGCCAGTACTCGGCTAAGACATCTCTTGTATGATAGTCTATGATATGCACCGGATAGTAGTCGATATTGGTCACACCACACTCTTGTAGAGCCGATTTCATCTTCTCTGAAAACAGCGGCGCGCCCGGATTGATGATATCGGTGTAGACGACCTCTTCGTCTTCATCGATCTCGGCTTCCACCCTAATAGGCAGTTCATCGAACTTCGGCTTCTTGCCCATGATCGTCTCAATAAGATCAATCTCGTCGGGAAGATCCAAAAAAGGCGCATCCGTGTTTGGCGATATCTCATCAAATATATAATATTGCATAAAAGACCTTTTGTATTCTAAGGGCACCTCTAAAAATCCTAGTCCGCTTCAGCGATAGAAAGAAGTTCACAATCAAGGCGACGGAGGCTAGGCAAGCTTCATGTTGCGGATGAAATTGCCTGCGATGTTTTTGCTTCGTGCGAGGAACTGTTGGGCGATCTTCGGTTCGTAGATGCTGTTGAGTGTTTCAAAAAAAAGCTTGAGCCACTGCTCAAAGGCTTTGATGCTCAACCGCTCTCTAAACGCCAGATGAGGCGCAAAAGGACTGCTGTTATACTCAGACTCCCCCAAGGCGATAGCCGCCCAGAAGTTAGTCAGAAGCGCTATGTGTGCCTTCCACTTCTCGCCTTTGAGCTCTTTGCCCAGAACGTCTATGAAGATGGGACCTATAAGCTCATCTTTGAGCACTTTGGTGTAAAAACTGACAACCAGCCTGTTTAGGTTCTCTTTGGTTACCTCGTTTGTCAGCATAGCGTCTTAAGCGCAGCCGCAGCCCGTACCGCAGCTGCCATCATTCTTATCCGTAGACTCTAATGTCCAGTCATCTGTAGAGCCGCAGCCGACATCACAACTGACACCCGTACTGCAGCCGGAAACGTACGTAGCATTGAGAGCGACTCTGATCACGAAAGCATTCCCTTCAGCCGGTTCGGAGTAGAAGGTATGTCTGCCGCAGAACTCTTCATTCATCAGTTCAGCCAAGAGATTTGAATATTGGTAAGCTTCCCGCTGTGTTGGAAAGGTATTGTTATTGGTGTATTCGCTTTTTTGAAAACATCCGCACTCTTGTTCCATCTGTACTGTATACATAGGGTCTATCCTTCTGGTTTTTGATTATGGAAGTATAGTTATTTTAGGCGAAATAAAAACATGTTCAAAAAAGTAGTTGTTCTTTATAAACGTTGATTTACTTTAGCGCTAAAAGGCATTTGTGAGGTTGTTTACTATAAAGGCTCGGGAAGGAGTGACTAACGGCTTATATATTGTCACTCAGCCGCGTCTGTGATCTCTTTTACCAGGTCAGGATATTCGCCTGTAAGGCCACGGATTGCTTCCAGCACAGCATCAGAAGGATCGCCGCCTTCAGGTGAGAAGCAGATCTTAAACGCGTAGGTACGTGACTTTGTATCGATCTTGTTCAGCTCCTCTAGCGACACTGAGGGGTCTGTGGAGAGCCGCTTATTGATCTCATCGCATATAAAACTGCTAAAGATCCCATCCGATGTCTGAAAGTCAGAGACCACCGTCTTCATAGGCAGACCTTCCCATGCTTTCGGGTCCAACTTCGAAAATCTTGAGTGTCTGTCTTCTTCTGCTTTTTGCGGAGGGCTTGAGACCTGTTCTTCGCTGCATCCTTGAAGCATAAAAACAGACCATAGCGCGATGGCCATTAGATAAGACTTCATAAGGTTTCCTTTGTGTGTATAAGGGCTGTTGCTCACCTTAGTAGATCCACGGTATCAGACGGTAGCGCACACGCTGCATATAATCCTTATACCCCGGCAGTTCTTCCTGAAGCGTCCGGTCTTCCAGAGCAGTTCTGATCACGGAGATGATCAGCGCCGCTATAGCCGGGATAAGTATCCACACCGAACCAAGAGCCAAGACCATGCCAGGAAGGGCCAAGAGGTTTCCGGCATAACCCGGATGCCGCACGATCCGATAAGGGCCACTGTCGCAGACCGAATGTCCACGATCCGTTTGGATACGCACCGTACTGGAGAAGAAACGGTTCTCTATCAAAGCCCAGGAAGCGAATGCGTACCCTATCGCGATAATAATGAGCCCGAAGATGTTAATTCCTGTCGAAAACAGAGGTGTCCACCCATAGCGGTGATCAAGTCCTGCGACGATGACAAGAGGAAAGGTGAGACTGATCGCCATCAGCGGGGAAAGCACCTTGTCCCAGGGTTTCGTATTCTGAGTCTTCTCAATGCTTGAGCGTTCTGCCAGGATACCCGGATGGCGTTTTTCTGCCAGGACACGCCCGCCTATGCCGGCAAGAAACAGCAGTATAAGATAGACCCAACCCTGCCACCAACGAAGATCGCCTCCGCAGACCAGAAGAATAGATGGGATGAAGAGATAGGTGAAGACCAAAGCAAACCACAAGCGAGGACGGGGAGCTTGATCTCTGTTTGAATCAACGGTTTTTGATCTCATTTTTTACTCCGAAAAAGTCAGGTTTCAATGTATGGCTTATGATATACATATCTTACCTAACGTTTGTTCTAAGCGATAATTTTCCGCTTAGAGAAGATCATACGTCTCTTTGCACTTGTTATAAGCTTATAAATCTGATTGACAAACTTCAATATCTGACAAATCATATTTTTGAATAATATCATGATACCATAAACGCTTTCGTCTATATACTAAGGCAAATATATTAAAGGCTTCATGTGTACAGAGCCTTCTACTTTTCCTATCTGAAGCCCTTTTGTCAGGTTCTTAAAGACTTCATTCATCACGACCTTCTTATCATTGCTCACGACCAGATAGCCCAGTCTGCTAAAAGAATCTAAAAATGCGAAGGCTTCGTGTTTTGGCATGACGGAGGCAGCGGTCGCGTAGGCGTCCAGGTCACTGTTGCTATAGCGATCCGAGATCAAACTGATGGAGGCAAATGTCTTTTGGGAGGCTCTTGTCTTCGGGTTGATGAGATGGTTGTAGTCTGAGTTTTGCACGTATCGTCTGTAGTTTCCGCTTGTCGAGATGGCCGTGTTTTCCTGCGCCATGGTGAAGCTTGCCAAGCTGCTAGATGAAAAAGGGTCCTGGATGCTCATCTCGCACGCATGAAGACAGAAGATATCACCGC
>JBFEYG010000176.1:0-5285 GCA_041562275.1 Sulfurimonadaceae bacterium
CTCTTTGAAGGCTTTGTCCATGACGTCGCTGAGATAGGGTGCGATATAGTAGATACCCCTGTCCAGGACGACAAGAAACTTTCTACCTGCTATGATCTCGTCTTGAGATTTTAGCGCTTCTCTTTGCTGAGCCGTCAGGATATATCCCTTGGATTTGAGTATCTTGTCGATATGATAGATGTCGCTTCGTTTGTGACCCGTTGAGACAAAGAGGCTTAATGCCTCGGCCTCATGTGTCCGGACATCTTTAATAAGTGCTTTAGCATCCTCCTGCAGGTATTTGAAGCTCTGCTTGATGCCCGTGCTGTACTCCTGCAGAAGTTTGGTGGCGACCTCATGCCTGAAGTAGTTGCGTTTATAAGAAAGGTCGTCATTGCTCTCATCATGAAACCATCGTATCTTTTCGTTTTCCAGATAGGCGGTTATCTCTTCTTTGGACGTCTCGATAAGCGGACGGAAGATCGTATAGCCTGGACGTGACTCTGTCTCTTGCATACCGACGAGTTCTGCTGCTCCGGCACCTTTGCATAACTGCATCAGCAGCCACTCCAGCCGGTCTTGAAGATGATGGGCGGTCAGCAGATGGGTGTAGCTGTGTGTCTGTATAAGCTCTTCGAAGAAGGTGTAGCGGATACGTCGTGCCTCATACTCGAAGTTCTGCTCTATCTTGTCTGTTTTGAGCAGATGACATTGAAGGTCATATCTTGCGGCAAGTTCCTGCGCGTATCGGACCTCTTCATCGGCTTGTTCTCTCAGACCGTAATGTACGATAGCAATGTCAAAAGGGATCTTGTGCGCAAGCAGTGTGAAAAAAAGCGCGGTGGAATCGGCTCCGCCTGAAAAGGCCAGCAGAAGCTTTTTGTCATGAAGAGAGTCGAGCTTTTCAGAGGGGAGAAGGCTCAAAGAATGACCTAGCGAATAACGGTTGCTAAGAGTTTGTCGCCCACTTTCTCAGTGATACGGGCCGTATAGACTTTTCCGAACTCCAACGTGACATCATCTCCGAGTTCATTGTCATTCACATAGATCTCGCCGTCGATCTCCGGTGTCCAGCCAAGTTCCCGGGCAGATAGAAGATACTCATGCTCATCGCTCTCGCCGTCGATGACCAGTTCGACCTCTTTGCCGACTCTTGCCTCCAGGCTCTTGTCCATCACTTCTGCAGCGATCTCGCCCATGATATCGGCACGTTCATCGATGACTTCTTGTGAAAGCTTGTCCGGCATCTCATAAGCAGCAGTCCCTTCCTCATCCGAGTAGGCGAAGGTGGAGATACGGTCAAATCCGAAGTTGCGAGCAAACTCACACATCTCATCAAAGTCTTCCTGTGTCTCGCCAGGATGGCCAACGATAAATGAAGTCCGTAAAAAAGCATTCGGAAGGGATTTCATGTATTCCAACTGCTCGATCGTCTTCTCTTTGCCAAAGCCGCGTTTCATAAGCTTGAGCATCTTATCGGATATGTGCTGTATCGGCATGTCAAAGTAGTTGTGGAAGACAGGAGACTTTGCGATCTCTCCTAGAAGTTTTTGGCTTGCCGTGGTCGGATAGAGATACAGCAGTCGTGCCGAGCGTACGCCCTCGATAAGCTCGATACGCTTGATCAGATGGATAAGCCCGTCTTTGACGTTCTTGTCACGCAGGTAAGAACTTGAGTCCTGTGAGATGAACGAGAAGTCATAATACCCTTGACGTACCAATGACTCTACCTCTTTTGCTACCATGTCCAGGTCACGGGAGTTCAGTTTGCCTTTGAAGGAAGGAATGGCACAAAAAGAACAGGTCTGATTACACCCTTCTGAAAACTTAATATAGGCATGATAGGTGGAGCCTGTGATCACACGCTCTTCATTGCCTATAAGATAGGTCTTCTCAGAAAAACGGCTCTGTTTCGCGGCAAGAAGGGCATCGATCTGGTCATAATCCCCTACACCGGTGAAGATGTCGACCTCTTTCATCTCTTTTTGAAGGTCTTCTTTGTAGCGCTCACTGAGACAGCCTGCCATGACAAGAAGTGAGTCACCACGTCTATGTTCATGCAGATCCAAGACGGTATTGATACTCTCTTCTTTGGCTGCATCGATAAAACCGCAGGTATTGACGATGATGACATCGGCTTCGTCACTGGCATCGGTCATCTCAAAGTCGCGAAGCTTTCCGAGCATGACTTCAGTGTCAACAAGGTTCTTGGTACAACCAAGCGATACGATATGCAGTTTTTTTACCGGCTTTTCTTCAGTGAATGTCATGTTTGTGTGCAAAAAAGGCTTCCTTCAATTTAATGATGAAATTATAGCTTATATAAGTTAAGCAGTTGTTTTAAGATAGAGATTAGTTTTAGTAGAACTGCTGTAGCACTATCATACACGCCAAATACACACAGTGTGCCTATAATACGTTTTATAAGGAGAAACGATGAATATCTTAAAGAGAAGACCATGGAAAATATCTGAGAACGCAGTCACCAGTGAGAAGATCTATAATGAACGACGTACTCTGATGAAAATAGCAGCTGTTACAGGTGCAGGAGCGATGATCCCCACATCACTCCTGGCAGCGAAGGACTATCCCGGAACAGCTTTGCCATTCACAAAGAACAGTGCTTTTTCTGCTTTAGAGGCAAGTGAGTACGAGCAGATAACGACCTATAATAACTTTTACGAGTTCTCTCTTTCAAAAGACGGTCCTTCAAAGTTGGCACATACGCTCCAGCCTGAACCCTGGACCATAGAGATAACGGGCGAAGTGGAAAGACCTATGATCATCGATATGGCAGAGATTATTTCTAAGTTTCCTCTTGAAGAGCGGATATACCGTTTCCGCTGTGTTGAAGGGTGGTCTATGGTCGTTCCCTGGATAGGGTTTGAACTCTCTTATCTACTGAAAAAAGCAGGGTTGACCTCAAAATCAAAGTTCGTACAGTTTCAGACGAAATTTGATCCTAAGATGTTTCCCGAGCAGAAAGAGCAAGGTTTCTTCGGTAATATCCCTTTCCCCTATGTCGAAGGTCTGCGGATAGATGAGGCGATGAACCCTTTGACACTTTTGAGTGTCGGTCTGTATGGAAAGACCCTGCCCAAACAAAACGGTGCGCCTATCCGTCTGGTGGTACCCTGGAAGTACGGTTTTAAAAGTATCAAGTCGATCACAAAGATCCATGTCTCTTCTACGATGACGCGAAGTACGTGGAACGAGGTCAATCCCAAAGAGTACGGGTTCTATTCAAACGTGAATCCCGATGTTGCTCACCCGCGTTGGTCACAGGCAAAAGAACGTCCTCTGGGTTCCTTCTTCAAGCAAAAAACGGAGTTGTTTAACGGATATACCGATGAGGTTGCCAATCTGTATGCTGGTATGGATCTGCGAAAGCACTTCTGATGCCAGGATTTAGAGTGTTGGCATAAGAGTATTGCGTTAAAATGTCGATTGCAACAAAATCCGAAAAAAGAGAACTATGAAAAATATTATTTGGTTTATAGCACTGATTCCGCTGTTATATATCGCTTACAGACTGGGCTGGGGATTTGAATATTCCCGTTATATCTCTTCGTTTATCTATGAAAACGGAGGAAGCTTTCTGGGACGGTTTCCGAATGATCCTTTGAAGTTCACGGCTGATCTTTTGGGTATCAGTGCGATCCATTTCTTGATCGTGACTTTGAGTATTACCCCTGTACGAACTTATTTAAAGATAAATCTTATCAAATACAGGCGTCTAGTCGGCTTGTGGAGCTTTGCCTATGCCTTGATGCACTCACTCTTCTTTTTTATCGCAGAAAATGAGGGTAGTCTCAGCCTCATGTATGCAGATATGATAAAACGTCCTTTTGTCTTTTTTGGGGCAGGTGCATTTTTGATCCTTGCGATGATGGCTGTCACTTCGCCTAAAAAGCTGTATGCAAAGTTTGTAAGGTGGCATAAGCTAGTCTACCTTGCGACGGTTTTTATTGCCTTGCACTATATGATGAGTCAAAAAGTCATAGGCTTTGATGTGGCGGTATATGTAGGAATATTAGCAGGTCTTTTGGCTTTGCGCTTGCTGAAACGGTAAGGCTTTCTTATCTGTGCATAAAGGGGTAGAGTTGATTGTTCGTCGTGATAAGCTTGGAAGCAAGCGAGTCGATGACGTTTTTGTACATCTTGACAAAGGCGAGGGCATTCGAACAGCTGACTTCGGTATGTATTGTCATGCAAAGGATGAAGGCATCATCTGAACCTACGGTCGCGCGTGCAGTTCTTGTCTCCCCTGTGATAGCACCGATCTCGCCAAAGACCATCCCTTCGGTTAGTGTCGTCAGATGCGAAAAAGGGTCTTCCCCTTCGACCTGCTCATTGTAGCCGTAGATATCCACCTGTCCGTTGACGACGTAGTATATCTCTTTGCCGAAATCACCCTGTTCGAAGATATGCATCCCTTTATCAGGACGGATAAAGTGAGACTCTTTGGTGAGCGCAACGATCTCTTCATCGCTAAGGTCATCAAAAAAATGGATCTTTTTGCGTACGGCAAGCAGCATACTCATCTCGCGGCTGAGTTTGTCACGGTTGATAGGATCGACAGATCCGCCGGGGGTTAGCATCTTAGTGAGTTTTTCGTATTTCATCAGTACGACAGAAGGGATAACGCTATCTTCGAGCAGGATGATCTTATCCATCTTGAAATCGGTAATCTTTTGTATATAGGCCGCCGGTTCTTCTAAGAATTGTTCAGGCAGCAAGATCTCATCTGAATTGATCGGAAGACTCATAAAACCCCTTGTCGCTCAATATTGCGAACTATTATACTCTGTAAATTTTGTATAAAGTTTAAATCTTTACGAAGAGTATTTATATTGAGGATAACATTGTGTTATACTTAGAAAAAAGGATATTGGATAAAATCTTATGACCTTGTTATCTTGGGAGCCGGGGCCAGTGCGTTGATGCTCGCCTCTGAACTCTCTCGAAAAGGATGCCGGAATATCCTGCTGATCGATCACAATCCAAAGCCCGGACAAAAGATCAAGATTTCCGGGGGAGGAAAATGTAATGTCACCAACGAAGAGGTGAGCGAGGACAACTATCTAGGTGAGTCTGGTTTTGTCGCTTCAGTCTTGCGCAGGTACCCGCCTCAGCAGCTCTTGGCATTTCTAAAAGAAAGAGGTGTCGTCCCAAAGATCCGTTCGTTTGGCCAATATTTCTGTACAAAAAGTGCAGATGAAGTCATCAATGCTTTGCGAAAAGATATCAGTTCGGCAGAGTTTTTGCTTTCGCATGAGATCAACGGTGTTCAAAAAGATGAAGTC
>JBFEYG010000177.1:0-5210 GCA_041562275.1 Sulfurimonadaceae bacterium
CCGTCTATTCCGTCTGTAGCGGCACTCAAAAAAGTGATGTCTATTTTGCCGTCAAGATGACTTAAGAGACTCAGACAGAGGTGCTGATTGCGTCCGCCCTTGCCCTCTCCCTGGACAAGAACAGTCGACTCACCGCCAAAGATATAGCAGTGGCGGCTGTCTTCATGTGCAGCAGAAAACTGCAGCAGTTCTTCCGTGACTTTTGCCGTATCGCCTTCGATCGGTTTTTCAACGACTGAGGCATCGACACCAGAGGCAGAGAGAAGTTTTTGTACTTTTTCAAGTACAAGCCTGTTCGAACCCAGTACATGATGATCGATATGCTCGTACGGGACCTTGGGCGTCTCATCACGCAAACCTTTTTGACCCTCTTTTATCACATCTTGTATACTCTGCGGCATCTTTTCAAACAGACCGTATTCTTCGAGAAACACCTTCGCATCTTCAAATGTCGTAGTGTCACAATACAAAGGTGCCGAACCGATGGCATGCAGGTCATCCCCGATCACATCCGAGAGTACGAGTACAATGCCTTGAGCCTTTGTCTTGCCGGCAAGTTTTCCGCCTTTTACCTGAGAGATATGCTTTCTCACGCTGTTTATCTTCTCTATAGGCATTGCCCCTTTGAGCATAAGCGAGGTCGCTTCTTGAAACTCGGCCAATGATATCGGCTCCTCCGGCAATTCGACCAGAGCTGAATTCCCGCCGGATAAAAGATAGATAAAGAGGTCATCCTGCGTGAATGATGCCATGGTGTCTTGCAGTGCTCTTCCCGCCTGAAGGCTCTTGTTCGTAGGAACGGGATGGCTGCTTTTAAAATATATGCCGTTATCAAGCTTGACATCAGAACTATATGCTCCGATGATAAGCGCATTGGAGATCTTCTCTTTTAAGAGTTTTTGTATCTCTACGGCCATGGGTACGACAGCCTTTCCCGAACCTAAAAGGTAGATGTTCTTGTACTTATCCAGATCATAACTGTGTCCCGAGACAGTCAGAATGTTATTTTTTAACCGGCATCCTTGTCTGATAAGGTTTTGCGGTCGCACCTCTTTTAGAACGGCATCGAAGGTTTTTCGAAGCAGGGTCTTATTGGACATCAAAACACTCCTTCAGCGCACTGTTCCACCCCTTTGAACCGGGAAAAGGCGCTTTTATCAGATTTGAACAGGAGAAAGGGAGATACGATCCGTCCGGATGGGGGATCACAATAGGGATATCTACACTTGCAAGCATGCTAAGGTCATTTTCACTGTCACCAAGACCAATCGTCTTGTATGTGCAGGACTTTGCCGTCTGATAGTACTGGACTACCTTTTTTATCGCAGATGCCTTGTCCTGCCCTTTCGTGATAAGGTGAAAAAAACGTCCGCCGCGGACAACATCAAGACCGTCCTTACGGGCCATCTCCTGAAGTGCTGGCAGCTGTTCATCATCTTCTAGGATAAAAGGCTCGGTATAGTCACGTTCTTTTGCATAGGCGGCCTGTTCCGGATCCAAGCCGGTGTGTTCGCATATCTCTTCGATGCTCATATCAAAAAAACCGCGCAGCTTTATGTGACGTGCATATCGCTCAAAGGCACTGCGTATCTCACTATAATCCTTGCCAAGCGGAATCATCTCATAGTCTTGAAACCTGGATACACAGATACCCGCACCATTCTCTATGATAAAAGGCGTTGATATATCGAGAAGTTTCTGAAGACGTATGACTTCATTCTTTGTCTTGCTTGTGACGATGATCAGAGGAATACTATGCTTTTTGATAAGATCAAGCATGAACGATGCTTCCTCAAAACTGTAACTCTCATGATCAAGCAAAGTACCGTCAAGGTCGGTAAAGATTATTATATTTTCTTCTAACATGAAAATCAGTATAACTTAAAATGAATAGGATGAACTCAATATTATGATTATTTTTTGTTCATCTATGGGGAAAGGCGTCTGCTTTGTCCTGTTGACATCCTCTAATTTGTTTTTCTGTTTTTAAGCCTCATAAAGATCTTCTCAACTGCAAGCACTATAGCGCCGACTGCCAAACCGACCAGGAGTTCAGCCAATACGCCCGGTATAAAATGCAAGGCTTCATGTAGGGCATGAAGGTTGTGCACAAAGATCCCTCCCGCGACAAGAAGCATTGCCAGAGTCCCGACGATCGTCAGGAGTTTGATCACTTTGGGCAAGGCGACGACAAGGATCTCACCCGAAGCCTTGAGTATTCCCATTTTTCCGCCCGATATTTCTATCATCTTGAATCCCACATCATCCATTCTAACAAGAAGCGCTACAAAACCGTAGACCCCGACCGTTGCAAGCACGGCAATAAAGGAGACTACGACGATCTGTATAGGCAGCGCTTTTTCCATGACCGTCCCCAGAGCGATGATGATGATCTCGATAGAGAGAATAAAGTCTGTCAGTATCGCCGACTTTACTTTTTTTGCCTCATAGACCAGGATCTCTTCTTCGCTGAGTGATTTGACCTCTTCTATCGCCGCTTCATGCGGGTAGAAATACTCAAATATCTTTTCCGCTCCTTCAAAAGCGAGGTAGAGCCCTCCTATCATCAAGATGGGAACGATACTCCATGAAGCGAAGGCGCTCAAGATAAAAGCAAAAGGCAAGATGATGAGTTTGTTTCGCAAAGAACCTTTTGCGATCGCCCACAAAACAGGAAGTTCCCTTGAAGCGGAGAAACCCGAGGCTTTTTCTGCCCCTACAGCAAGATCATCACCAAGAACACCTGCTGTCTTCTTCGTAGCGATCTTGCTCATCGCGGCTGCATCATCCAAAAGTGCTGCGATATCATCAAATACCGCAAAAAATCCCATTGCCATCTTTATTCCTTCTTTATTAACGATATCTTGAATGTATTCTATCCAAACTCAGGCAGCATTAAATAGAAGCCGGCTCACGGGACACTATAACCGTATTTTTTGAGGATCTTTCCGGCCTGGGCACTGAGAATAAAATCATAAAAAGCTTTATATTCTGCATCATCCTTACCATGTCGCAACAAAACAACACCCTGCTTTATGGGGGTGTACAGTGCCGGATCGACGGAGACCCAGTTTACACCTTCTTTATACTCTGCCATATGCGGACTGTACAGAGATGATTTGGCGATCAATCCGATCTGAGCAGCCGTCACCGTGTAGGAGACGGTCTGTGATATCGATTCGGCATAGACCAGTTTTGCTTTGATATTCTCATAGACACCTGCGCGCTTCATCGCTTCAACAGCAGCTTTCCCATAAGGGGCTGTCTTCGGATTTGCAATCGCGATCCTTGCGATCTTATCCTCTTCAAGAAGGGACATTCCTTTGGAAAACACGCGTTTGTGGACACTCAGGTACGCTAATCCCCCCTGAGCATAGACAACCGGAGCATTCAAGGCTATCTTGTCATTATAGAGTGCCTGCGGATACTTCATATTTGCAGACATAAACAAGCCGTAGGGTGCGCCGTTTCTTATCTGAGCAGCCAGTTTTCCGCTGCTTCCCAGGGTTACTGAGACGGATGTCTGCGGATGTGCTTTCATAAATTCGGCTGTGAGTTCTTCGATGGCATAACTGACATTGGCTGCAACAGCGACAGTGATCTTGCCGGCCAACAATGAACTGCTCGCCAACAATACTAGAAAGGTCACATATATAGCCTTCATCCCGACTCCTTGTACACTGTTTTATTCTTCTAACTGATCTGAGTAAACTTTACAGGCATACCTATAGTATGCAAAATATATACTCGAAATCATATCGCTATATACCTTAAGTTATAACGATATATATGTCCGGAAAATCATTCTGTCTGATATTGTCCAGAGTTTCTTCCAAGCTGTACTATGATTAAATAACTAATGAAAGAATATTCATTATGCTACAATATCGCTAAACTACACAAGGAACGGAAATGGATTTTATCAGCTTTTTAATCGGTGCAGCTGTCGGTGCTGTAGCAATGAAAGTCTATATGGGAAATGAAAAGAAGGCGTGTGAAGAACAGCTGCATACGGAACATGTAGAGAACCTTGTCCGGGAAGAGGAGCTGGCACATTCTGATCATATCGAGATCACTGTAGACGGTACTGTGGAAGTAGCCCCAACGGATGAAGAGCTCATAATCTCTGCAGTCAAAAGTCTAAAAAAGTCCAAGAGCCGCGTATCCCTGGCCTCTGTTGCAAGAGAGTCCGGACTCTCTAGCTATAAGGTCGCAAAACATAAAGATCTGATCGATAAACTGAAATCTAAATAATCAAATCCATGCTATAAGACCAAGGATCGCAAGTAAACCTTTCGATCCAGCGATAGTGCACCAACAACGTTTCATGTCTGTTTGTCATGCATTGACAAGGCGCTTCATCCTGCCTTTAAACTACACAGATGACATCTCTTTTTATGTTTACTTTTGGATTGGTTCTATCTCTGCACATCTGCATTTATCCATGGTTAAAGCACAAAGTACTGGTAACACACCGTTAAAGTGCCTATTAATTATCCAATTATTTAACGCAAACAAGTCTCTTAATGCTACAATCTTATATGGTCAGTGAAAAAATAGACTAAAGGTATCTATATGCTAGAAAAGTCAACAGAGTTGCAAACAAAGTTTTGGGAGATCTTCTCTAAACAAGACAGGCAAAAAATCGAAGAATTTAAAGAATATATGGATAAGTTTGCCGTTAACTTCAATCTTTATAAAGATGGGAATTTCGTTGAGCAGTCTCTGCCCTTTGACGTCATCCCCCGAATTATCTCCAAACAGGAGTTCAACAAGATCGAAAAAGGATTGATACAAAGAGTAACGGCACTCAATCTTTTCTTGGAAGACCTTTATACCGATGCCAAGATCGTCAAAGAGGGTATTATCCCTCAAGAGTTTATCGACAGTGCAGGCGGCTATCTTAAAGAGTTTGTCGGTTTCTCGCCTTCTAAAAAAGTCAGAGCCCATATCAACGGTATCGATCTCGTAAAAGACACTCAAAATGATGATTGGGTCATCCTTGAAGACAACCTCAGAGTGCCAAGCGGAGCAAGCTATCCGCTATCTATCCGCGATACTTACCGAAAGATCTACCCCGATTTTTTTGAGAACTTCAATATCGAACCGATCAAGGCCTATCCAAAGTTCATCACTGATGCTATGAACTATGTCAATACGGGCGGTATTAACGTCTTATTGACGCCGGGAAGATACAACTCAGCCTATTA
>JBFEYG010000178.1:0-5205 GCA_041562275.1 Sulfurimonadaceae bacterium
AGTGCGGCTTTTAGCTGATTCATTTAGGCTTTAATCCGTACGCGAGTTTTTCTCTGTAATACCGCTCATGTTAAAACGGCGTGCCAGTTCTTGTTTGACACGGTCAGGAGATATGTTTTTAAGTCCGAGAGCAACAAGACAGTGATAGACAAGGTCAGCCGCTTCGTAGATGATCTCTTCTTCATTGTCATCTTTGACGGCAAAACAAAGTTCACCGGCTTCTTCGACGATCTTTTTGAGGATTGTGTTCTCACCTTTCGCGAAAAGCTTGGCTGTCCAGGAACTTTCAGGATCGGCATTTTTACGATCCAAGATAGTATGATAGAGCTCGTCGATCACACCGTACATGACAGCAGAGTCGATCTGGACATCAGATACTGCTGCTCCTGTTTCTATATTGGTGAAGAAACATGATTTGCGTCCTGTATGACAGGCAACGCCTTCTTGTACCACTTTGATCAAGAGCGTGTCATTGTCACAGTCAAGCAGGAACTCCTGTATGGCCTGGGTATGCCCGCTTGTCTCACCCTTCTTCCAGATACGCTGTTTAGAGCGTGAGAAGTAGTGTGCGATCTTGGTAGTCAATGAAAGCTCAAGGGCTTCTTTGTCCATATAGGCCATCATCAGGACTTCGTTGCTACCGGCTTCTTGAACAATAACAGGAAGAAGTGCTGACTTCTGCCAATCGACTTTGTTTAATGCGTTTATCATAGGTGATGTCTTTATAAAAAGTATTGAATCAAATCGACGAGAAATCGACTTGATTTAACACTTACCTGAAGCAAGGCTCCAGGCAGTATTCGTTATTGGGCAGTCGTACGCTGCTGCTTGTTTTTCATGTCGACCCAGATATTCGGAGTAGACCCGCCAGGTGTCAAGAAGATCTTGGCATCTTTGTTTTCACGAAGTGCATCATTAAACATGCTTTGTACCTTCATCTGCTCAAGTTGTAGAAGCTGAGTCGTAAGTGAAGCAGCGATGATCTTGTTCGCCTGTGCATTTGCCTTTGCTTCGATCTCAATAGCTTTGGCCTTACCTTTTGCAGCTATCTCAATAGCATTTGCTTTTCCGCGTTCTGTCTCTTCACGTTTAAAGGCATCTTGTTTTGCTTTTTCAACTTCTTGTTGAGCCTGTTGGACCTGTTGCTTAGCCAATTGAACCCGCTCGATCTGCTCTTTGACTTTTGCCGGAAGGATGATCTCGCGCAGTTGTACCGACTCTAAAACGGCAGGAACATTTTCTTGTCTGTCAACACTGTCACGAATACCCGCTTCAATAGCATTGGCGATCTCACTACGTTTAGTCGGAAGTGATTCCGCATCGTACTGACCGACAACATTTCTTACGATGTCACGAACAACAGGATTAATGATTTTCTCTTCCCATGAAAAGCCCCAGTTAGAGATGGTCTGTGCCGCATTCATAGCATTCAGACGGTACTGGACAGTAAGTTCGATCCCAACTTGAAGACCACGCTTATCGATAATAGTAATGGCCGGTTTGACCATAAGACCTTCACCTGTAGCAGATGAACGATCGATTTTGTCAGCATAGTTGATAATACGGACTTTTGTGTCTACAAGGTAGACTTTTTGGATCACCGGAATGATGAAGTGCAGACCCGGAAGCAGAGCATTGGCTTCATATTTACCGTTGGTCGAGAGGATACCGCGCTGACCCTCTTCAACGATTGTAAAAGGTTTTGCCAGTAACAAAAGTACAGCAAGACCGATGATGAAATAGAGAAAACCAGAACCTTTGAAGTTAAAATCTATATTTGGTGCCTTTGGTCCTCTTGGCGGAAAGTTTCCTCCGCCGCCGCTGTTGTCTGTCTTTTTCTTCTTGTTGAAGTAGTCATTCATATCTGTTGCCATCTTGTAGATCTCCATATTAGATTCCTTGTTGGTATTGAAATGCCCGGCTGTTCGCGGATCAGGTGTTGACGTCGCCCAAAAAGGGCGTCGCTCCTCAGGGATTAATCGATATAAGTCAGATAGTGCTCATATTTTGCATTGCGTCCGAAGACGATATCAAAATAGGTGCTCTGGATCTTTTCAGTGATCGGCCCGCGTGAACCACCGCCGATGATACGGGCATCGATATCACGAACCGGCGTGATCTCTGCTGCCGTACCTGTTAAAAAGGCCTCTTCAGCGATATAGAGTTCTTCACGGGAGATGCGGCGACGAACGACTTCATAGCCCATGTCTTTGGCTATTTCAATAACTGTCTTTTGCGTGATAGATTCCAACGAGTTATCGTTTGGAGGCGAGATAAGCTGTCCTTTATAGACCATAAAAAAAGCCGCGCCGCTTGCCTCAGCCACATAACCCTGATCGTCAAGCAGAAGTGCTTCATCATAACCGCATTCGATCGCTTCAAACTTTGCCATCTGTGAGTTAAGGTAGTTGGCTGTTGCTTTCGCCTTGCCCATATTTGACGTGTTGGACGGACGGTTCATAGAAGCAATCTTCAGGCGGATACCGCTTTTTAAACCCTCTTCGCCAAGGTATGCACCCCATTCCCAAGCTGCCAGGACAGTTTCGACCGGTGCATCTTTGTGATAGACACCCATTACGCCATAGCCCAAAAATGCAAAAGGACGAAGATAGACATTATCGCCGTTAAACTCATTTTTTCGTAAAAGCTCAAGCTGTGCTTCATTGAGCTGCTCAACCGTGTAAGGGATATTGATCAATGTCATCTTAGCCGACTCCAAGAGTCTGGTAGTATGATCATTCAGACGAAAGATCGCATAGCCTTTAGCTGTCTTGTAGGCTTTTGTTCCTTCTATGACACCGTTTCCATAATGTATTGTATGTGAAAGCACGTGAGTCTGAGCCTCTTTCCAAGGCTTAAACTCTCCATTCATCCAAATATATTTAGCTTCGTTCATTTATGACTCCGAAATTGTTCGTAAAAATTAAGTGATTTTATCCAAAAACTAATAAAAAGAATGTAAAGGTCTCTGCAGAAGGGGAAACTCAAGAGCTTTCCTCATCTTGATGTTTCTAAGCAGGTGTATTGACCATCCATTGTGAAAAGACATTCAGGTAGTTCCAAAAAGATTGGATATTTTCATCGGATACTTTTCCAGAAAGTCCCGGAAGAAGTATCGCATAACACTCAAGCCATCGCAAACGGGCTTTTTCGGTGATCTTGAAAGGCGCATGACGGCCTACCATCTGAGGTGCTCCGCGTGATTGGTTGAAGTAGCTTGGTCCGCCGCAGATCTGTATCATAAAGTCTGCGGAATGTTTTTTTGCCTCAGCAAAGAGCTGTTCGTCATGTACAGGGAAGAGGTCAGAAATATCACTCTCTTTGAGCAGGTCATAATGATCACTTACAAGTTTTCTGAAACCCTCTTCGCCAAGTTCAGTCAAAAACCCGGGATTTGGTTTTGTGACAGGGGGTCTGAACCCGAATTCTCCGGGTGTGACAGTAAGGTTAAGATTTGAAAAGTTCATTTATATCCAATATTTTTTGTGACATTGTAAAGAAGAATTATAAAATATATGTTAAATACATTTGATTAGAAAAGATATTTAATTTAGCCACGGTATAATTGTAAAAATACATCTAAAAGGCCGAATATTCATGGAAGCAAAAATATTTTTTGGAAGCACAGAAGCGACAACATCACGACTAAGTGAGCGATTCTCTCCTTTTGACAATAGACTTGTTTCCAAAGCACCTGTCTGTACGGCGGAAGATACAAAAAAAGCCTTGAAGATCGCACAAGATGCGACAAAAGATGCCAAGGCTACTACGATTTCTCAGCGTTGTAACTGGCTTTTGGATGTGGCACAAAAGATGCGCGAAAACAGAGAAGATATAGCGCGTACGATCACGGATGAAGTGGGAAAACCCCTGATGTTCTCACGTGTAGAAGTCGATCGTGCCATAGAGACAGTGACACTTTCGGCAGAGACGATGCGAACGATGCACGGTGAGACAGTTAATACGGACGCTATGCCCAGCGGGAAGAAGACGATCTCCTATTTCTTCAGAGAGCCTGTCGGTGTCGTTTCGGCGATCACCCCCTTCAACTTTCCTTTGAACCTGGTAGCGCATAAACTTGCGCCTGCACTTGTCTCGGGAAATTGTGTGGTCCTAAAGCCAACACCTGAAGCACCGTTGACGGCGTATAAATTTGCCAAAATGTTCGTAGAGAGCAAGTATGCGGTCAAAGATGCACTTTCGGTTGTCTATGGTGATGTGGAAGTCGGTTCGACTTTGGTCGAGAGTGATATCCCGCGTGTCATCAGTTTTACCGGTTCTGTCCCGGTCGGCAATATCATCACACGCTCAGCCGGGATCAAAAAGATCTCACTAGAGCTTGGCGGAAATGCGGCGACGTTTATCGACACGTCAGCGGATATTTCGCTGGCAGCACAGCGTTGTGCTCTGGGTGCCTTTGTGAACTCAGGTCAGGTCTGTATCTCTTTGCAGCGCATCTACGTGCATGAAGATATCTATGATGCTTTTGCTGCAAAGATGGCAGAAGAGACAGCAAAACTCAAAGTCGGTTCACCGTATGAAGATGACACCTTTATGGGTCCTGTGATCGATGACGAGTCCGCCGCTCGGGCTATGGGATGGGTGCAGTCTGCTATAGACGAAGGTGCGCGTGCTATAACAGAGCTGAAATGCGAAGGACGTATGTTTTACCCTTGTGTCATGGCGGATGTACGTGACGATATGGCCATTGTCTGTGAAGAGGTCTTTGCTCCTATCGTCTCTCTTGTCAAGGTGAAAGACTTTGATGATGCCGCTCCGAGAATGAACAACTCGCCTTACGGGCTTCAGTTCTCGATCTTTACGAATGACCTGAAACTGACCCAGCGTGCTATCAGCGAACTGGATGCAGGCGGTATCGTCATCAATGACATGCCGACACTGCGTTTTGACATCCAGCCTTACGGCGGTGTCAAGCTCAGCGGAGTAGGGCGGGAAGGTCCCCGCTTTGCTATAGAAGAGTTCACTGAGATAAAGACGGTCATCATTGCCTAAGAAAGTAGCGATATCAGCCTGTCTGCTGGGTGAGAATTGCCGATACGACGGAACGACCAAAGAAGACAATGGCGTGATTGAGGTGTTTAAAGAGGATGAGATCATTCCTTTTTGTCCCGAAGCTCCTGTTCTAGGAACGCCGAGAGAACGTATCTCCGTCATCTTTAAAAACAAACAATACAGACTTGTCGG
>JBFEYG010000179.1:0-5183 GCA_041562275.1 Sulfurimonadaceae bacterium
AACGAGGATCATCTAAAAAGCCTTGGCATCAGTGAAGTGATCCACCAAAAAGTGACTGAACTCTCAGGAGGACAGCAGCAGCGTGTCTCTATAGCACGGGTGCTGACCAAAAGACCCCGTCTGATCTTTGCAGATGAACCTACGGGTAATCTTGACAGTGATACGGCTTTGGATGTGATGAAGCTTTTTAGAGAGTATATTCGCAGTGAAGAAGCGGCAATGGTCTTGGTCACGCATGAGAAGAGTCTGGCTATGGAATGTGACCATGTGTACAAACTGACAGACATGAAGCTGGAAAAAATCCAATAAAAAGGAAGGAACAAGTCGAAAAGACACAAGCAGAAGAAATACTCTTTTTCTATGAGTCTTGCTCTTGTTCTGCAAAGATAGAGATATGGAAGTCATCGAGTTCTTAACACCGGTCAATGTCGTCGGTTTTTTACTTTTGTTCTTCCGTTTCGCAGGGCTGTTCATCATGGTCCCTTTCTTCTCCCACACAACCATTCCTGCAACAGCCAAGACCTCTATTGCCTTTGTCTTCAGCGTGCTCTTCTTTGCGACGATGCCGCCGCTTGTGATGGAGATCAACATGACAAACATCATCTTGGCCATACTGAGTGAGTTTTTGCTTGGGTTTACGGTCGGCCTGATGCTTCAGCTTGTGATGAATATCATGACGTTTGCCGGTATACAGATCTCGTTTATCATGGGTTTCTCTATGGCTTCCGTGCTCGATCCTCAGTCGGGTGTCTCCCTGCCCATCATCAGTAATATCCTTGCGCTGATGGCTTTGATGATGTTTTTGTTTGTCGACGGCCATCATGTGGTACTGTTGTTTGTGAATGACTCCTTGCATGAAGTGGTTCTGGGCGGGTTCTTGCTCAATGATGCGATCTTTGAATACATGCTCAAAGCAACGGTAAACATGTTTGTGGTCGGTTTTATGATCGCTTTTCCTATCATCGCGCTCTCTTTACTGGCTGACATCATCTTCGGTATGTTGATGAAGACGATGCCTCAGTTTAACCTTCTTGTCATCGGATTTCCCATCAAGATCATGGTCGCATTTGTCGTCATAATCGCAACACTCGCAACATTTATGGGGATATTTATCACGGAATTGCGCGAAGCATTTCAAAGTTTGCCAATCGTATTTCAATAGGGCTTGGCACGCTCAAGCAGGGGTTCAAAAAGCGTGTTGCATTTTGTCTTTTGATGCAGGGCAAAGGCGTAGTCACTTTTGAATCTTTTGCTGCTGAGTTCATGGGTGATAATAAAGAGTTCTTCGTCATCAATACAGATAAGTGAGCCCTTGAGTCCACTGCTGATATCTTTGTCATGGTGATAAGAGGGCAGAGTGTGGACGGAGATGTTTTGAAAGAGACTAAGATAAGCACTCTGGTTACCAGGGTCCACTTTGGTCTTGTCTTTGCGTATGGAATCATTGGTGATGAGCGTGATTTTTATGTCGTTTTCAGAGGCTTTTTTAAGTGAGCGGATGATGGTATAGTCATCGATAGCGGGAGTGAATATTAAGACCTCATGCGTGGCTTTTTTGAGATGAGTCGTGATACTGTGAACAAGCCTGTCTCCTTGATCGGGAAGCATAAAAGCTTCTTGCAGGAGTAAAAAAACAGGAAAAACGAGAAAAATGCCAAACAAGTGATTTCCTTTTTGCTTTATCTTGATGTTTTTTGGTTAGAATATATAAACATTAAATCTATTTCTGTCTTGACGGATATTTTGATTATAACTAAAAGGCATTTGTTATGAAGGTACTTCTCATAAATAATAATCCCGTTGTGGGAAAGTTGGTCACATTAAGTGCACAAAAAACAGGTGATGAACTAAGTTCGGTACGTTCTGTTGACGAAGTCGAAGCAGGTACGTATGACTTTGTCCTGATGGATGATGCAGGTTATAGTGACGATCTGTTTGATGAATTGAGAACAAAAGCCGAGTTTAGAAAAAGCTGTTTTATCGGTTCGCGCAGCACTGAAAAACCTTCTGTCTTTACCCATGAGATCAGCAAACCTTTTTTACCGACAGATCTGGTAGATATCTTCATCAAGATCGCTTCGGATACAGCAAGACAGGATGAAGGTGCTCAGATAAACGAAGAAGTTGTATCTGATAAGGGAGCTGAAGAAGGTTTAGGTAATACAGATACCCTGGACATACTTGATGATGACCTGCTGGATGAAACTGCTGATGAGATTATCGATCTTGAAGACCTTGATGCGCTGGACAGTTTGGCGGAAGATTTTGATGATGATCTCGGCTTGGAGGAGTTGAATGATGATCTTGTATTGGATGATCTGGAAGACCTGAATGAAAAAGCTGGTGAGGCAGAAGATGAAGCAGTCTTGCAGGATGAACCTGAGCATAAAAGTGTCTTGGATGATGATGATGTCAAAGAGGTACAGAGTCTTCTGGTTGAGACAGAAGAAGAGCTATCAGATGAATTGGACGAATCACTCCTTGAGGATGATATGCAAGCAGCCACTTCCTCCTTTGCGGATGAGGCCACTTTGGATGAGATAAATAATGCCCTTGAAGAGATCGACGAAGACGATGAAGCGGTCTCTCTTGATGATGCCTTGGAGGCTTTTAAAGCAGAAGAGGAAACTTCTAACACTACGGATGAACTTGGCGACCTGGATTCACTCGATCTTGAAGAAGAACTTGGTCTGACTGAGGAAGAGGAAGCAAATATAGCGGATCTGATCGAAGATACCGATCATGAAATGGATGGCTTTGCAGAAGAACTAGACCTTACCGAACAGAGTGATGAATCGGAATCTGAACTTGACTCAGATAAAGACCTGGACGATCTTTTGGGTGAGTTTGACTTGGAAGAAGAGAGTGATGCAGAAGAAGCTGAACCGATGGAATCGGTTTCTGAAGATGCCGGCACGTTGGAGGAAACGCTTAGCGACGATGATCTTTTGAACGAAGATGAATCGGAATCTGAACTGGACTCCGATGAAGACCTGGACAATCTTTTGGGTGAGTTTGACTTGGAAGAAGATATGGATGAACAAGAGGCCTTAGAAGAGATCGCGGATGAAGAGGACGTATCGGCAGCTGAGACCGAAAGTTTAGAGGAAGATATAGCCGAGGATGATATTGTAGACGAAACGGTAGATTCGGATGAAGAACTCTCAAAGATGCCTGCTCTAACGGATGAGCTAACCGATGAAGAGAGTCTGGCAGAACTTTCAGATGAAGATCTTTTAGACGAAGCCGATCTGCTTGAAGAGGTGGCTTCTTCAGAAGATGAAGCATCTATAGCAGAAGATGAAAGTTTTGATGAGCTCTTAAGCGAGAAAGCACTCACAGAGGAGGAGTCAGATCAGGATGATCTCTTAGAAGCGTCCGATCTTTTGGAAGAAGAGATTGCAGAAGATGATGAAGTGATCACAGAGGAAGAAGCTTTGGATACTTTGTCCATTGAGGATTCGGATCTGTCTGACGAGAGTGGTCTGCTTGAAGAGAATATAGATGAAGATATATTTGAAGAAGAGTCTGCAGAAGTAGAAGATGAGAACGAAGAGAGTGGCGAGATCGATCTTAATGCACTTAATGATGAAATAGAAGAAGCACTGAGCGAATTAGATGAAGATGACTTGATGAGTGAGATCGATGAAGAGGATATCTCGAGTTTAGAGAGTGAACTGGCGTCTTTGAGTGCTACTGATATCAAAATGGCTTTGGGCGAGGCTGTTGATGAAGACACTGAGATCCAAGAGGAGATCGAAGCGCTTGAATCAAGCATAGAGACAGAAGAGGAGTTGGGTCTGAGTGTTGGACAAAGCGAATTTGCTTCCTTGAACAAAGAAGCACTTTCGGAAGCCAGAGGTGAAGGTCTCATGGATGATATCGATCATCCTGAACTTGAAGAGGTCAATGCTTTTGTAGACGAGGTCGCTGTTGAAGGTGCTACAAGTTTTGATATGAGTTCCAAGGCATCAACTGATGATAGTATAGCGACATTGGAAAATCTCATAAGCACTTTGAAACAGGGTGATGTGAAAGAAGCGTTAAAAGGTATGGAAATGAATATTAAGATCTCATTTAGTGAGAAGAGTGAATGACGAACGGAGCGATATTGGTACTTTCCGGTCCAAGCGGGGCAGGAAAGAGTTCTCTGATCAAAAAGATCGAGGAGCGTATAGGGGCGTTTTACTTCTCTATTTCAACAACGACACGTCCTATGCGAGAGGGGGAGGCTGAAGGAGTCCATTACCATTTTGTCAGCCAGGATGCCTTTAAAAAGGACATCGAAGAGGAAAACTTTTTGGAGTATGCACTGGTACACGGGAACTATTACGGAACCTCTATCAAGCCAGTAAAAGAAGCTTTGAATGAGGGGAAAATCGTTATCTTTGATATTGATGTTCAGGGGCATGATGCCGTTCAAAACCGTCTTGGTGATATAACGACTTCGGTCTTTATCACAACGCCTTCGCTTAAAGAGCTGAAACACAGACTTACTTCACGCGGTACAGACAAGCAGGAGGTCATTGACGGACGTATAGAGATGGCGACACGTGAGGTGCAGCGTATCAGTGAGTACGATTACCTTATCATCAATGACGATCTGGATGTAGCGGCAGAACAGCTAGTGTCGATCTCGCATGCGGCACGCTTGAAGATGCCTTCTATGAAGATCAATGAGTTCATACATGAATGGGAAGAAAATAGTTAAGACAGGTTTTTTTAAGTCTCCCTTTCATATCCAAAGGAACACAGACAGTGTGCTATCACTGATGTAGCGAGCACAGTGGAGATAGACTTCGTCAATGTCATTTTCCCTTCGGGTGTCAAACTTTATTCCCAAAAATACAAGTATGACAAGGTCACGCTTCAAAAACTTCTTGTGGCGCATGTTGACAAAGAGGTTGAGGTGAGGGTCTATCATTCAAAAGAGAAGTTTGAACGCCAGCGTGCGACATTTCTGTCTGGTGAGGGGAGAGTGCTGTTACGTTTAGCCAACGAAAAGATCATTCAGGCTTTTGCGGTCAAATATAGAAACAAATGCTAATAAGTATTTCTACAGCAACAAAGAGATAGAATACAAGATTATTTTTTTAAAGGAAGAACCATGGGAATGCCTAGTGGAATGGAACTATTATTAATTTTTGGAATTGTTGTACTGCTTTTTGGTGCTAAAAAAATTC
>JBFEYG010000180.1:0-5118 GCA_041562275.1 Sulfurimonadaceae bacterium
CAAAGTGCTCGTTATTGTCACGCGGCGTCAGGCTCACATGCTCGATGGCGACATGCGGCATCAAGACTTTGGAGACGACCGCGCGCCCCGCTTCATAGACCGCCGTCTCTTCAAACATCTGCTCCGGGGAGAGGTAGGTCTGACGTTCACCGTACTTGATGCTGTGGATCTGGTCGATCAGGATCTCCTGGGTAATGGCACTAAGCCCCTGGCGCATACAGTAGTACGCCGCCTCTTTGCCGACCAGTTCGAGCTGTGCCCCGGTGAAGCCCGTGGTGTACATCAGCAGCTTCTTCATATCGAACGCACCTTCCGTCGGCTTATCCTTGACGACTTTGTCCAGGAAGTACTGTCTGGCGTCCTTGTCAAGGTTGTTGATCTCGATATGGATCTCGATTCGTCCCGGTCTGATGATGGCAGGGTCGATGTTGTCTTTGTAGTTGGTTGCCGCAATGACGAAGATGTGATCGCCGTCGTTACCCGAGAAACCGTCCATCTCGGAAAGCAGTTTGTTGATAGGTACCTCTTTACCACTGCCCGTACCCCGTTTGCCGATCGTATCGATCTCATCGATGAAGATGATCGCCGGGGCGTACTCTTTGGCTTTGTTGAAGATCTGCTTGGTCTTGTCAGGGTTCAACAGCTCCAGACCCGTAATGGAGATAAACGGCAGCTCCGCCTCTTTGGCGAAAGCTTTTGCCAGCATCGTCTTACCCGTACCCGGAGGGCCGTAGAGCAGCATCCCCTTCGGCGGTTCGATATCGAAGCTTTCCAGCAAAGTCGGCTCTTTGAAGAAGTTGATCACCTCGCGGAGCCGCTGCTTCGCTTTATGATGTCCGGCGATGTCGTCGAACGAAACCCGCGGGATGTCGAAGACCAGGCCGTCTTCACTGTAGTCTTTGATGCGGATCACCTGGCGGAATTTACAGCTGTTGATCTTGTAGGTGATCACGCCGTTCTTCACCGCAATAGCGTCATCGATCTCCAGGGTGATGTTCTTTCTAAAGAGCTCTTTGACGAGAGTCTCATCTTCGATAAGCGGCTCGACCCTGTCACGCAGAAATGCCATACACGCTTTGGAGAGGGAGACTTTGATCTCTTTGAACTTGGTTATCGGCTTGTTCGAATCCTGGATGTATCCGGTGATGCGGTTAAAAAAGGTGCTGCTGATCTTCTCCTGAAGACGCCGGGCATCGAGTTCCGGGGCAAAGTTGAGAATCTGCATCTTTAAAAAGTCGTCAAAATTCTTACCCACGGAGAAGTCGATCTTGTACTGTCGGCTGAACTCGTCTTTAAAGGCCAAAAAGGCATTTCTGGCGATATTTTCAAAGGCATCGTAGTCGAGTTTGTTAAAGAGGACGATGTTGGCTTTGGAGAATCGCGACACCAGCTCCGGCACGATGGCATCTTGCACGCCGCCGCTTCTACTCTCACGTTTTTTCTCCCGTTTGATCGCTTCGAGGATCATCGACTCGGCCTGGATATAGTCTTTTTTGACCAGGTCTTTGAAGCGGTAGTCAAGGTAAAGTTCTTTACCGACACTCGTCGTGATAATGAAGATCGCCTCGGTAAAGTCTACCAGGTAGTTGGCATTCTCATCATTGTAGATGATATCCTGGTCCTCGTTACACGGCTCGTCGGTGATCTTGTCCCAACCACAGGCATCGCGCATCTTTCCGCCTTCAAAGATGGAAAAAAGGTTGTTTTGGATGGTGTTGTCACACTTCTCAAAGGAGTCAAGTACGATGACAGCCTTGGGGTTTCTGTGTACAAATCCCGTCAGCTGGCCGACACCGTAGCCTTTCCATCCCGCAGGGTAGCCGTAAAGCTCTCCGCCGTTTTGCTGATGGTACTGGGTCATGTCAAACTTCATGATCTTGTATTTTGGCATATGTTGTGCCATCAGCTCAGCCAGGAAGGTCTTACCCGTAGCAGGAGAGCCTAAGAAAAGATAGGTCGCTTTCGGCCCTTTCTCGTCTTTGACAGAGGTCTTCATACTGTTGGCGACGATGTTGATGGCCTGCTCTTGTCCGAAGAGCTCTTTTGAAAGCTCTTCTCTGAAATGCTTCACAAACTCGATATTGCTCTGTGCTTCCTTCAGGGCATCGTCATCCCAATCCCCTGCATCAAGTTTCTTGTGTTTTTCGATATTTGCTTTGACCAGTGCTTCTGTTTCTGTCATATTCTCACTCTTTGTTTTTCATTTGTATGGTAAATAAATTAAAATAATTGCTTTGGGTCTTTTTACTTACGGCTGTCTGCAATACGCTTGAGCATATCATCAAGACCGCCGGTTGAACGTACTTCTATCACTGCTGTCACTACGGCATGCAAGGCAACATATTGCAGATAGGTTGTAATGTCTTCGCAATGGCTGTTCTTCATGTTCTCTTCGATCTTCTCTATTTGCGCCTGCGTGGCTTTGAACCCAAGTTCGATTGAGCCTTCCTCGGTTGACATTCCCGCCGTGGTAAGATTGAACTCTTGTGTTTTGAGTGCGGCTACTTTAACGTAGGCCGAGATGTCATCAAACCCGTTTTCAAAGGCTCTTGAATCTATTTTTTCTTTTTGCGCAGGAGTCACTTTAAAGCGTATATTGATGCTTGTATCCATAGACCTGTCTTTTCCTTTAGAAAATTTCGTGCGCCATGATATTGTAAGTTCACTTAAGAGCCTATTTCTAAAGCTTGGTGCCCAAGGTGGACAAGGTTTGTTTTATTTACAAGCAAGAGCGTGTGGTTTTTTGATAAGCAAAAGGCAAAATCCGCCTGTTCATTGCCAAGGCCTTTGTTTTGTGAGACTTTCTTGATTTCTGTCAATATGAACGTTGTCAGTTATGGCTATAATTTTTTTATCAAGCCCTATTTAAAGGATATTAAGATGTTAATGAAAAGAGAAGATGTACAGCAGGTGTCAAATGCCATGATGAATATGCTGCATGAAGAGGAGATAGACATAATCAATGACTTCCATGATGCTGTTTTGGCTAAAGATACAGCCAAGATCGATGAACTTTTTAAAGTCGTTGAATTTGATGTCGAGGATCACTTTACGACGGAAGAAGAGATGATGGAACAGAGCAAGTTCTATGCTATGCAAATGCATAAATCCGAACATGATACGATGAGAAAGAAATTAAAAAAGACCCAAGAAGCGTGGGCAAAGAACAAAGACCCGAAAGAAGTGCAAAAATTTCTCGAAGGCGAGTTTAAGCATTGGATCATTTTACATATCTCACGATGGGACTCGGAAACGGCTATGCACCTGGGCGATTCGAACTAGCGAGACAAGCTGATCAGGTGTGCGACAGCTATAGGTTGTGTAGACTTGGCTAGTGCAGAAATCTTTTAACCGCTAAACCCCTCTAATAGTATGTTACTAAGTCGGATTTTTATATACTAGGACCAGCAGTATTATTTCAAAGCGTTGAGGTGTTGACATCCATGTTGTCTCAAGAGGGAAAAATTTTAACAGTCGGTGTGCTCTTATCCCTGTGCTATTTGGGTGCTATAGCAGGTACCTATGCATTTTCTGTGGATGATGCGAACAACCTGCTGGTGATGACAGTGACAAACTTCTTCTTCGGGCGCGCAGCCGGGATATCATACGGTTTCAGCGTAGGCTTTTCAGACCTGCTGGTGATGTCGGCAAACATCATCATCGAGCTTGTCACGGTACTGCTGGTCTATCCGCTTTTTGTTCTCAGCTGGAAAAAGTCGCTGGACATCGCATGGCTGAAAGAGTTCACTTCAAAGATGCAGGCGCAACGGACAAAGTACAGTGCCTTTTTTGAAAAATACGGTAAATACGGACTTTTCTTGTTTGTCTGGTTCCCTTTTTGGATGACAGGTCCGGTCGTCGGTTCCATCATAGGCTTTTTGATAGGTATTAAACATCATCAGACTATGTTCATCGTGCTGACGGGTACCTCTTTGGCGATAGTCGTCTGGACATATTTCCTCAAAGAGGTCATGTTTTTGCTTGAGCAGCTGAGTGCATACGCTCCTCATGTGCTTTTAGGGGTGTTTATAGGTGTCGCCATCGCCTTTAGGTTTCTCAAAAGAGAGAAGTCGTGATCTGCAGCAGAGACTTCACCATGATCTTAATATACAAAGGGATGCTGTGATAATAGATAAAATAGAACATTTCCAACACTACCATTTTGGACCGGCCTGGAAACTGGCCTTTGATTTTTTGCGTACACTCACTTCCGAAACGGAAGACAAAAAGTACGCTCTACAGGGAGAGGATATCTTTGCCGTTGTGATGAGCTACAGGACTTTTTCACCAGACATGGCTCTGTTTGAGGCACATAGAGAGTATGTGGATATACAGACGGTACTTGTCGGAGCCGAAGGTTTTGAATGCGCTTTTTGTGATGGACTGAGTGTTGAGACCCCTTATGATGAACGCGCAGATATCACATTTTATAAACGCGATCTGCCCGGCATGACACGCGTGGATGTATGCCCGGGTACCTTTGTGATGCTCTATCCCCATGATGCGCACATGCCCGGTCTGATCATAGGCAATGAAGAAAAAATGATCAAAAAAGTAGTTGTTAAAATAAAAAAAGAGCTTATAATGCATAATTCAGGCAATATGCCGTGTGAAGAAGAGTAAGTTTAAAGAGATAGTCACTTCACCTTAGAAGAAGCGTATACACCCAAAGGAGCAGAGCGTTATGAGTATCAATACTATCAAGGCATTCAAGGAAAAAGTAGAGCTGAACTACCAGCTCTATAACAGTATGTTTCTGACACTGCCTCTGGATGCCGTAGAGCAGGTGGGTCTGCTGCTTCCGCTTTTGGAAGAGGGATGTAGAGGCGGTCTTGAAAACGGCAAAGACCCTCTGTATATCATAGATGAGTTTTTCCGAAAACATAAGTCCTCTTTGAGTGAGTCAGAGCAGATCTCTTTTCTTTTTATGGTCATCCATTATGTCGAACGCCAGATCGTATTGATCGATGCGCTTGAAGATGCAGCCTATTCCAAAATTCATGAACTTGACGGTCCGCACTCCCTTCATCAGATCGTCGAGCGGGCCAAGACGGAAAACCTGGAAGGCAAGCTGGGTGAACTGCTAAAAGACTTCGGTATACGAACGGTCCTTACCGC
>JBFEYG010000181.1:0-5073 GCA_041562275.1 Sulfurimonadaceae bacterium
AACTTTCCGCAATGCAGCTTAAATATAAAAACCGCGAAGAGAAAAAACGCGAAGAGAAGATCGTCAATGTCCTTGCCCCTTTCATTGGCGGAAACGACAGAGTCGTTGCTAAGGTGACTATTGAATATGACTTCTCACAGAAGTCATCGACGTCAGAGACTTATGACCCCGAGTCTGTCGTGCGTTCGGAACAGACGATCGAAGAAAAACGTGAGGGCGGAAGTCCCAAAGAGATCGGCGGCGTACCGGGTGCAGTCAGCAACATTGGTCCTGTTGAAGGTCTTCAGTCGCAGCAAGGCAGCGAACAATATGAGAAGAGCAATGTCTCGACCAATTATGAGATCTCCAAGACCGTGTCAAGTACAAAAGGCGAGTTTGCTACGATCAAGCGTGTGACAGCGGCTGTCGTCGTAGACGGGAAGTACAAGAACAAACTTGATGAAGCAGGCTTGCCTACGGACGATATGGAGTATGTCACCCGGGAGGAGAGCGAACTTGAAGCGATCTCCTCTCTGGTCAAACAGGCCATAGGTGCAAACACCGGAAGGGGTGATCTTGTCACGGTAAGAAACTTCCAGTTTGAAGGGCTTAAAGGACAAGACAAAGAGATGGCTGTCAAAGTTGGAAGCTTTGTTCAGGTCTATCTAAGTCCGTTCAGTGAAGTATTTAAACTTCTTCTTGTCGGTATTATCTTGTTTGTTGTGTATAAAAAACTTATCACGCCTTTTGCCGAGCGTATGCTTGAGTTCTCCAAAGAAGAAGATGAGATGGAACGTCCTGTATTGGAGATCGATGAGGATGAAGAAGAAGACCTTGTCGAGCGTGTCCAGCAGATGCGCAAAAAAGTTGAAGATCAGCTTGGCGTAGGCGGTAGCTTCAATGAAGACGAACTCAAACATGACGTTTTACTGGAAAAAGTCCGGACACTAGCAGATGAGCGTCCTGAAGAGCTCTCTTCACTTCTTCAAGCACTTCTTGATGAAGAGATAGGCGAAGGCGGTCATAATGCGATGAGTGAGTTAGCTAAGCAGATGGCTGCAGCAGAAAGGGGTTAGAGATGAAACTTTCACCGGCACAACAGGCACAATTTGATGAGATGACGATGGCCGAAAAGATCGCCATCTTGCTTTTACAATTGGGCGAAGATATCACAGCCAACGTATTTGCAAACTTGAGTGTCGAAGCGATCACGGAAGTGTCAAAATACATCGCGGCATCGAAGTCGATAGAAAGAGGGATAGCCACCTCGGTCTTGGAAGAGTTCTATGCGATATTTCAGTCGAATCAGTATATCTCAAGCGGCGGTCTGGAGTATGCACGAGAGATCCTGTACAAGGCCCTTGGACCTGAAGAAGCCAAGAAGATCCTTGATCGTCTTTCAAAAAGTATGCAGAGTTCACAGAACTTCGCCTATCTTTCCAAGATCAAACCGGCTCAGCTTGCTGACTTTATCCTCAACGAACACCCTCAGACGATCGCGCTTATCTTGGCACATATGGATGCGACAGCGGCAGCTGAAACTCTGGGGTATTTCTCGGATGATCTGCGTGCAGAAGTCGCGATGCGTATGGCTAAGCTGGGTGATATTTCGCCTTCTGTTATCAAACGTGTCTCTGCCGTACTTGAGAGCAAGCTTGAATCACTGGCTTCGTACAAGGTCGAAGTTGGCGGACCAAGAGCCGTAGCAGACATCTTTAACCGCCTGGGCGCGAAAGCTTCAAAAGGAACCCTGTCGCATATCGAGCAGATAGACGAGCAGCTTGCTTCTTCTATCAAAGAGATGATGTTTACTTTTGAAGATATCGTTTCGCTTGACAATAACGGTATACGTGAGATATTAAAAGCTGTAGACAAGAAAGAACTTATGCTTGCACTTAAGTCTTCTCCTGAAGAGTTAAAAGAGAAGTTCTTTTCCAATATGTCAGAACGTGCCCGTCTCGCCTTTGAAGAGGAGATGCAGTTTCTTGGGGCAGTCAAAGTCAAAGATGTCGAAGGTTCTCAACGCAAGATCGTCGAGGCAGTTCAGCAGTTGTCTGAGCAGGGTGTATTACAAGTCGGTGAGACTGAAGAGATGATCGAATGATGAAGATGGATACGGTGATCTCCAAAGAAGGCACCAACGGTCATATCATCAACAAGTACAATTTCAAGGTACTTTCTGCAGACACATCATCCGAAGCTAAAGCAGCGGATGACGGTTTTGTTCCCGCTTCAAAAATAAGAGAAGTGGAAAGTGAGAGAGATCTTACACCAAAAACAGAAGAAAGTTCGGGAGAGATCCTATCAAAGTCGTCTAAGGATGAACTGATAGAATCACTTCTGCAAAAAACAGATGAGATGTCATCGAATTTCATTAAGATGCAGATGAAGCTCGAGTCCAAAGAGGAAGAATACAAACTGGCTCTGGAAGCAGCGAAAAAAGAAGCCTTCGAAGAGGGTCGTCTGGCCGGGGTGAAAGAGGCCGAAGAGACAGTCAAGTCCGAGCACAGTGATCTGATGCAGCAGTTCTCAGCATCTGTGCAGACGCTTGATCTGAGTGCAAAAGAGTTCGCCGCTTCTATAGAGGGGATCAAAGAAGAGTTGATCCATGCTGCGATAGATATCGCAAAAGAGGTGATTCTGGTCGAGACCTCGGAGCGAGGCAATGAAATAGCAAGCCTGCTTGCAAAAGATCTCATCACCGAAATACAAGGGTCATCATCCGTGACGATCAAGGTCAATCCGAATGACAAGGTCGCAGTAGAGCAGAGTCTTGGTACCTTGGAAAATGTGAAGATCCTCTCTGACAATGCTGTCAGTAAGGGTGGAGTCATCGTCTTAAGTGATGCGGGTAACATCGATGGTGATATCATGAAGCGTTATGAACGTGTTAAAAATGCAGCACTAGGCAAATAAATCAACAACTAGATAGCCCGACAATATAAAAATTTTATTATGTTTGAGTGAAGAAATAGAGCCAGAAAGATTTGGCGTTTGGAAAGAAAGTTATGAATGTAAAAGCTATGACAGCACAAGAGCGTAATATCCTGTGTAAAGATATCAGAGAACGTATTATAGATGTGGTCAGCAAAAATGGCGGGCATCTGAGTTCAACGCTGGGTGCGACAGAGTTGATCGTTGCTATGCATGTTGTCTTCGATATAGAAAAAGACCCTTTTATCTTCGATGTCTCGCATCAGGCCTATGCACATAAACTGATCACCGGACGTTGGGATGAGTTTGAGACACTGCGTCAGTTTAACGGTTTGTGCGGCTACACAAAACCGACTGAGAACAAGGCAGACTATTATGTGGCAGGGCACAGTTCGACCTCTATCTCACTGGGTGTCGGTGCGGCAAAGGCCTTTGCTCTGAACGGCGAGAAGAGAATCCCCGTGATGATGATCGGTGACGGGTCGATGTCCGCAGGCATGGTGTATGAAGCCCTGAATGAACTGGGTGAGCGAAAATACCCTATGGTCATCATCTTGAATGACAATGAGATGAGTATCGCCAAACCGATCGGCGCGATCTCGAAACATCTTTCTCAGGCGATGGCCGGTCCTTTTTACCAAAAGCTCAAAGCGAAGACAGAGAAGGTCTTAGAACACCTTCCTGAAGGTGCGACTTACCTGGCCAAACGTTTTGAAGAGAGTTTCAAGCTGATCACTCCGGGTCTTATCTTTGAGGAGATGGGTGTTGAATATATCGGACCGGTTCAGGGTCATGACCTTGAATCGCTAGTCGAGACACTTACCATAGCCAAAAACCTTGGAAAGCCGGTCATCGTACATGCCCAGACACTCAAAGGCAAGGGATATGAACTTGCTGAAGGCCACCATGAACATTGGCACGGGGTCTCTCCTTTCGATATCTCTGACGGCAAGGCAAGTAAAAAGTCTGCAGGAAAAGCCGCGACGAAGGTCTATACGGAAAAACTGCTTCAGCTTGCTCGTGCAGATAAAAAAGTCGTTGGAGTCACGGCAGCTATGCCAAGTGGAACGGGTCTTCGCGAACTCCTGGATGAGTTCCCGGAACGTTTTTGGGATGTCGGTATCGCAGAACAGCATGCGGTAACGTCTATGGGACCTTTGGCAAAAGAGGGGTTCAAACCTTTTTGTACGATTTATTCGACCTTTCTTCAACGGGGATATGATCAGGTCATCCACGACATCTGTCTCATGGATCTGCCGGTTGTCTTTGCTCTGGATAGAGCAGGGATAGTGGGTGAAGACGGAGAGACGCACCAGGGTGCCTTTGATGTCTCCTTTTTGCGGGCTATTCCGAACATGACACTCTTTGCGCCGCGTAATGAGAAAGACATGCACGCGGCGATGGACTTTGCTTATAAGTTCGAGCGTCCGTGTGCGCTTCGTTATCCCCGTGGTGCTTTTCTGGATGAGAGCAGTGATGAGGCGAAGCCTTTTGAGCTTGGTAAATCCGTGATGCTTCAGGACTCTTCTAATGACATCCTTTTTATCGGCTATGGTAACGGGGTAGGGCGTGCCAAACAGACGGCAGAACTGATGGATGAAACTATCGCCATAATGGACCTTCGTTTTGTGAAACCTCTTGATGAGGCAATGCTTCGTGAATGTGCCAAGAACTATTCTCACTGGTATGTCTTCTCTGACTCTGCCAAAATGGGCGGTGTCGGTTCGGCTATTCTTGAGTTCTTGGCTGAAGATGGGATTACGGGTATTAAAGTCAAGTCTTTTGAGTATGAGGATGCTTTTATTACGCATGGGAATACTAAGTTAGTGGAAGAGTCTTTGGGGCTTCTTCCTGCTCAGTTGGCGGAGAAAATTAAGGCTTCTTTTTCTCGATAGAAAAAGGACAGACACCCATAAGAAAGTTTATGCGTAAAATGAAATATCAGAATAAAGAAAAGTGAGAAATTAAAAAGAAGAAGAAAGAATAAAAGGGGAAGCCCCTTTTATAGAAGTAAGAGGAGGAAACACCCCACTTACGCTTTAGCGACGGGGGTGTCGGCGTTTAGCGCCAGACCTTACAGGTCACCCTCGTGCTTACCAAGATACTCAGCAACGCCATCAGTTGTTGGCTTCATACCTTCATCACCTTTCTTCCAACCCG
>JBFEYG010000182.1:0-5032 GCA_041562275.1 Sulfurimonadaceae bacterium
GCGATATACCTTGTCCAGCACATCGATAGGGATGTTGACAGCACCTTCTACAGCACCTCGATTGTACTCTTTTTTCGAGCGGACATCGATGATCATCGCCCCTTTGCTGACAGCTTCGCGTGCAGCATTAAGTTCTTCTTCGCTTACCTGTCTGCTACATCCGCTAAGCAGGCCCAAGGCAAGGATTAAAATAAGTACTTGTGTAATAGTTTTGATGGTTTTTCCTCTGATTTATTTTTACTATATAGCGTTATCGGTTTTACAGACTTCTTCTGCTTGAGAAGAGAGAGAGGTCATGAGTATTAACTGTCCCATGTGTTGAAAGAACAGCTCTATATCTGCGTCCTTTCCCTCTAAAGCTTTCTTGAACAGTCCGGCAAACAGCTCTTTTTTTTCAGTTTGCAAATACGCCGAAATTATCCATTCAAGTGTCAATGTATGGACCTCCCCATTGATATCATAGTCAATGCAGGAGACAGGATTGATACCCCTGTCCAATAATGATTGCTTACACTCTTCTATCATACTGATATCTTTCGCAACTATAGGGAAAAGCCGCTTAGAAGTCAAACTTTCCCAAAGCCGTCTGTTATTTTAATAATACTAATATATCACAACTAAAAACCCTATAAAAAGAAGCACTGATGCCTTATCTTTTACTCATTATTGCATTCATACTCTTTAACGCCTGCTCAACGCCGCAAGAGACACAACAGATCAAAACGGCGAAAATAAACTCTGTTAAGGAACTTGATCAGTTCCTTAACGATCTTAACTACACCTCTTCAAATTGGAAAAACAAGCACAGAGAAGTACCTCGACTGCATCTGGCAAAAGTCTCTGAGGCGTGGAAGACGACCTCTGAGACCATTCCTGTCGAAGAGAAAAAAGCTATATTCTTCCGGCTTATAACGCCTCTGGTCCTGAGTTCTAACGAAGCAATCATCAAAGAGAGAAAACGTCTTGAAAGAGAACCTTTAAACTCCGAATGGATGAAAAGGCTTGCTGTAAAATACAGGGTTCTGGGCAAGGGGGACACCCATCTTACTGCAGACAAACTTGAAAAGCTCAAAAGACGTGTTGACATCATCCCTCCTTCTTTGGCTTTGGCCCAGGCGGCAAAAGAGAGCGGATGGGGAACCTCCCGTTTTGCAGCTGAAGGGAATGCACTTTTTGGTCAGTGGGACTTTAGCGGTGAAGGCATGCGGCCTGTAGCACAACGCAAAGAGCTGGGAGATTATGGGCTTGCGCGTTTTGACACACCCCTTGATGCGGTCAAAAGCTATATGCTTAACCTCAATACCACCTTTGCGTACACCCAATTGCGTACGCTGCGCCAAGACCTTCGCCAAAAAAATGAGAAGATCACCGGCTGGGAACTGGCCAACAGTCTGGAGCGCTATTCCGAACGGGGACAAGCATACATAGACGATTTACATGATATGATGTCATACAATAAGCTGCAAACTGTAGACTATGCTTATCTTTCCCAGGACCCGACAATTCATTTGATCACAGTACGATAGGACGTATTTTTGCATATCTTTAACCTGAACAACAAACCTCACCTGATCCTTACTGACAAAGAACTTCTCTTTCGGGAAAAACCTCTTGATAGTGAGATGAAGCGTCATCTTTTTGACAACATCGAAAAGATCTCTCTGCTGCACCGTTACAATGCCCAAAAAGAGCTCTTTATCTGGCTGCAGATCAAAATGCATAAGCAGACCACCCCATACCTTGTCCAGATCTCATCTTTGGATACGCCGATAGAGCAAGTAATGCAGACATTGAGATCTTCCCTTGCCGGTAAAGTCAAGCTTCGTTTTCCCTCCAAAAATTGGTTAGCAAATGTAAAAAATGACTACAAAAGACAAAAATACCTCGGTCTGGGGCTGATTGGCTTGCTTTTGTCACTGTTTGCTTTTCACAAATTTTATCCACCTGAACTGGACACGGTGCAGACAGGCTCACTGAAAGCTGCCTACCTGGAGACCAAGTCACTCTGTTCTGCAAAAGCAAAAGCCGCATACAATGACTCCGTCCCGGATCAGCTCATCGTCAAAAGCTACTGCGGCGTCTTTGGATCCTGGCAAGAGGACGGAACAAAAAAGATACCCTTGCGACACCTGGAAACGGAGTTCTCGGACCTGAAAGCACCCGCCTATATCATTCAAGCCGGAGCCTTCATCAAAAACAAGAACTATCCAGCCGCCATCGCTTCTTTGGACAATGCCCTTTACCTTGAACCGAAAAACGATCATGCCTATACGCTTTTAAGTTTCAGCCACTATCTCAACGGAGACAAAAACCTGGCAATGCAAAGCAGTCAAAAAGCATTGTCGATCAACCCAAACTCTGCCGAAGCGCATAACGCTATCGCACTTTTGTACAAAGAAGAGAAAAAGAACGATAAGGCCTACAGACATTTTCAAAAAGCAGCTCTTCTTAAACCCGACAGTGCCTCCTACATCGCTTTGGGACAGATGGAACTTATATTGAACAAACCCGCAGAAGCGCGGGAACACTTTGAAAAGTCCTTGTATGCCGACCAAAACAACACTGCTGTCTTGACCCAGTTGGGCCTGCTCTATTGGAAAGAGCATACCTATGCGAAAGCGGCAAAAGTCCTCGAGAAAGCCTACCGCGTTGACCCTTCCAATCCCGGATTTTTTTTAAATTATTATGAGATATCCTTGGTCACGCCAACCGCTTTGAGTACACAAGAAGAAGATATCTTTATAGAACAGTTTAAACAGAGCAAACCAAAGATGATGACCTATGATATGCTCAGGATCATCAAACGTGCCATTCAAAATGAAGAGACTGACCTTGACATTGAACAATGGAACGAAAAGTACTCAGGCGAAAAACTTGACTGGTCGTTCAAAGAACTCCTTTCCTGGCTTGATGAAAGCTCCATGAGTGATGATGACAAGCATCATGTCAGGCAAACCGTCGGCTTTTTCATCGGGTATCAACAGCACTACAATCTTGAACATCAGACGGTATCAAGATGAGCTTATGCGGCATAGATGAAGCAGGCAGAGGACCTATCGCAGGGTCTTTGGTGATGGCCGGAGTCATCTTGACTAATGATATACCCGGGCTTAATGATTCCAAGGTCTTAAGCGAAAAGAAAAGAGAAGCTCTTTTTCCGCTTATCATAGAAAACTCCTGTTATCATATCGTGAGTTTTACAGCTCGACAGATCGATGAGATGGGCATATCCAAGTGCCTTGCAGAAGGCCTAAAAAGCATCATGGAGCATATTGACAGCGAGGACTTCCTATTTGATGGAAACTCCACTTTTGGTGTTCACGGCCTGCGGACTATGGTCAAAGCAGATGCAGAGATTCCTGAAGTTTCTGCAGCATCCATTTTAGCTAAAGTTACTCGTGACAGAGAGATGATAGAATTCGCAAAACAGTTTCCCCAATATGGATTTGAGGGGCACAAAGGATACGGTACCAAAGTGCATGTAGATGCTATCAAAAAGCATGGCTATTGTGAGATCCACAGACGAAGTTTTAAACTCAAAGCACTTGAGCCGACCCTCTTTTAAAAGGATAAATATGAAATCATTAGAATATATACAGATGGCCCTTGATGCCTTGGATAAAGAAGTAGAGTCTTATGTCATGGACTTAACTATGGACATGACGACCAAAAACGAGAAGATGCTTCCCCTTCTTCAGCAAAAACGCGTTTTGGAACAGACAAAAGAGGATTTGACCTATCTCAAAGAGAACCCGCCTACCAATGCCGGCGAGTGTACCATGTATAAACACCGCTAATGAAAAATATATTTTACTTTTTCTTAATAGCTACAGCGTTAAAATAAACCAACAACATTAGGAACTTTCTATGGCCCTGCATCTTCCCATCTACGAAAAACACCTTTTAATCGTTGATGACAATGCCACAAACATCATACTTGTGCAGGCGATACTGGAAGAAGAAGGTTTTACAAATATACACAGTGCTTCCTCTGCGTATGAAGCCTATGCAATGCTTGAAAAGGAACCTATTAGCCTTGTTCTGATGGATATCATAATGCCGGAAGTCGATGGTTTACAAGCCCTTGAGGCGATTAAATCCAATGACAAGTTTTCCCAGGTTGATGTCATCATGGTCACTGCAACGGATGATGATGACACCCTCAGGAAAAGTTTTGAATTGGGCGCAGTTGACTTTGTACGCAAACCCGTCAACCAGGTCGAACTTATCGCACGCCTTCATACCACGCTTCAGAATCAGGAAAAAGACACCATGATACTCCAGCATTCCCGTTTTGATGCCATGGAAGAGATTATTGGTATGCTGGCGCACCAATGGCGTCAACCCCTGAGCATTATCAATGCTATTGTAGGAACCCTGGTGATACAAAAAGAGCTAAACATGCTCAGTGAGGAAGAGCTCTCTTCTTCCTTGGAAAACATCAATAAACACACCACTGAGCTCTCGCAGATGATCACGACCTTCAGGGAGTTCTTTAAGGCAGACGCAACACCTACCTTAAGCAGCCCGAATGATGCCATAGATGAAGCATGCAAGTTGATGCACGAAGGCTTGGAACAGCAGCATATCCGTCTTGACCTTGATCTTTCTGATCTTAAGCCCATGTTTTACACACAGAACCTGTTGGCTCAAGTACTCACCAACCTGATCACAAACGCGCGCGAGGCTTTTGCCAAAAACAAAATCTCTGATCCTTTTATATCCATCTCCTCTTTTGTGCAAAACAATAAGGTCCATATACTTCTCAAGGACAATGCCGGAGGGATCCCTGCTGAGATACAACCAAACATCTTTGAACCCTACTTTACGACTAAGTATGAAAAGAACGGAAAGGGTTTGGGCCTGTTTTTAGCAAAAAACATCATCTCCCAACACTTCAAAGGAAATATTTATGCCAAAAGCAAAGACGGCCAAAGTGAGTTTCTGATCACCTTTGCACAAGGCTAGCTTTTTTTAAAAAGAAAGTGGTCCAGACTTAAACGTCCTGCGCCTTTACTCATCAGGGCCATCA
>JBFEYG010000183.1:0-5018 GCA_041562275.1 Sulfurimonadaceae bacterium
ACCCTGCTGCAAGATCCCTTTAGAAGTTTTTGGCTTCGGGCGAACTCTTCTGTCAACTCCAAGATATCCTGAATATCATCTTTTTCGATGATATGCGTATAGACTTTCTTTTCCGAAGAAATAGTGATCTTGGCATCAGTAGCATCGGAAGCTATCTCAAGGTTTCTCGCTCCCTCGCAAAACTCGCTTTTTATAGCCTTGATCACCTTCTCTGATGCCAGCAGTTCCGACACATTTATCTCTTTATAAAAATCATTTTCACAAAGAACGGTAAATTGAACTTCTACTTGGCCGTGCATAACAAATCCTTTCGGCTTTTTCATAGTGTATCCAAATTTTTCAGATCCTTTAAATTAGCAGGCACGTTATCTCCATATGACATGTTCTAGATATAGGTTTTGATATCCACCTCATCGATCTGTTCAGGTTTTAAATAGCGTTTGGCATACTCGATATATGTCCCCGACGTCAAAAAGAGCTTAAAAAGTTCTCTATCGATATGTTCATCTTTTTGCATAAAACTCATTATCTTGATCGCTTCGGAAAGCGTTTTTCCTTTTTTATAAGGACGATCTGAGGCCGTCAAGGCTTCAAATATATCTGCGATAACCATGATGCGCGCCGGTGTAGAGAGATCAGATGCACTCAGCTGTCTAGGATAGCCTGTTCCGATCATCGTCTCATGGTGAGTTCCTGCATATTCGGGTATACGCTTCATATTCTCCGGATACGGCAGACGTTCAAGCATCTTGATCGTCATGATGACATGTTCTTGTATCTTAAAACGTTCCTCGTCCGTCAGTGTCCCTTTCTCAATACAGAGATTATAGATCTCGCCATAGTCATATAGATGTTCAGGGACATCCAGTTTAAAACCTGCTTCCTGGTACGCCTTATCATCAAAGTCTACCCGTTTGACAACATGTTCAGGTCGGTCACTTAGAAGTTGTTCCTGCGCCGGCACAGGTCTCTCCGGTACTCCCTCATAACGGAGAAGTTCGGCGTCGGATATCCCTGCTCTATCATCAAAATGGCGTACCCACACCTTCTGCGCAATCTTTTTCACACGGTCCCGTTTGTCCTGACTCATAAACTCTCCGCCGATATTGCATTCAGCGATAAAATTAAAATCATCCACTAAAGACTGTTGCATTGTTTCTTTCCAAACTCTCATCTCAGCTTCATCTTCTCCTTTTATACGGCGTTCATACGACTCTACCTCGATGTCTCGCCAGATCACTTCAAAACGTGTACGGATCTCATGGATACGGTTATGGATCGTCTCCAGTTTGGTCGCCTTGTCCACCACATACTCAGGCGTTGTCACCTTCCCGCAGTCATGCAGCCATGCACCGGTCTCAAACTCTCTCCAGGCATCATCATTCTCAAACCTAAAGGCTTTAAAAGGCCCCTCTTCAGCCTTATCGGCTTCCTTCGCAAGGATCATAGCAAGTTCTGGAACCCTTTGGCAGTGTCCCCCGGTATAAGCAGACTTCGCATCGATAGCATCCGCGATCAACTTGATAAAAGCGTCCATCAATTCAGCCTGAGCCTTTTGGTAAGCCTGAATACTCACTGACATCGATACCAGTGAATCCGAAAGCTTGACCATCTCTTTGATCTTTGACCTCACCGGAGCCACCTCATCGAACCTGCGCATCCTTACCTTCTCGTTTTCCAACATAAGCCCTGTCATTGGTTTGACGATGCGGGCGGTTATGTAGAGTATAAAAGGAATAGTCAACACTAAAAAGAAGATGGCCATCGCGATGGAATAACGGATCTGTTCCATGTAAGGGTTCAGCATGACATCTGCGTCGATCTTGACGGCTACATAAGTATCCAAATTCATCTCTTTACTCAGCGTACTGACCATTGCAAACTTCTCTGTACCGTTTTGTTCATAACGAAGTATCTGATCGGTCTTGTCCTCTTCAAGTGCCTGTTTTAAAACAGCATCCATGGTATACTCTTTTAATTGGCTCTTTGACGAAGCGATGATATCACCCTGTTTGCCAAACATCACGACTTCACTGCTTGGATGGGTCGTCAACTTTTGAAGGGCACTATTGAGTTCTGTCAAAGTGAAATCTATCGCCAGTACTGCATCTGTCTCGTCAATCGTCTTTGAGTAGGTGATCCCCTTTTGTTGAAGGTTGCTAAAGAGATAGGGGTCTGTTCGTATCGGCTTGTCACTTTGGTTAGCCTGCACAAACCACGGTCGTATATTCGCCCTGTAGTCCGTAAACTCGGATCGGCTTGAAAGCAGCCTCAGATACGTATCCAAAAAATCAAACTTTTTCACCCTTCCTTTTGGCGAATCAAAGATCCTGATGACGGTCCACCGCGTCTTGGAGGGTGCCTGAAAGTGTTCATGAAGCGTGGAAGAACTCTCCATGTTTATCACTTCGAAAAAATCACCGTTGGGATGACCGATATACATCGCATACACACTCGGCAAGCGCTGCATACTCGTAGCAAAACGGTCAATTGTCTTCATGTTCTTTGTGTCTGTCGGTGCTACGTTCAGATCCGGATAGAGCTCCGTGAAATAGAGCATGTTTTTAATATTGGCATCCCCGTTCTTGAACAGCTTGATGACCTGTTCGGATGTCTGTGTAAAATTGGTATGCGTAGCCGATATAGCCAGTTTTTGACTAAAATAGTACTGCAAACCCAGCAAAGATAGGGATATAAGTCCGACAACGATGAGGAAGTTGATAAGTATATGCACGCGGATTGAAATAGTGCGAAACATCACGCCCCCCTTTTTTAACAGACAATAGACAATTCTAACATATATTTTTATGACCCTGCCTGCTATAATTCGCTTATGAAAAAATATATATTATTTGATAATGACGGCGTGCTTGTCGAGACAGAGAAATGGTATTTTACCGCCAACTTCGAGATCCTTAAGTCTATGGGGATCACACTTGAAGAAGAACGTTATAAAGAGATCATGATCAAGGGCCAGAGTGCATTTTTACTGGCCGAAGAGCAAGGCTTTGACAGCCTCAGCGTTGAAAAAGCAAGGGACAGGCGAAACGAGTTATATCAGCATTATATACGCACTGAGGATATTGCTATAGAGGGTGTCAAAGAGGTTCTTTTAGCCTTGAGTCAGAAGTACCGTATGGGTATCGTCACATCTTCGCGCCGTGAGGATTTTGAGCTTATCCATACCAATCGGGGCCTTACTGAGCATATGCAGTTTGTCCTGTGCAGCGGTGAATACACACGTTCAAAACCCCATCCGGATCCCTACCTGAAAGGACTGGAACGCCTCGGCGGGGAAAAACATGAGGCTATTGTCGTGGAAGATTCTGAACGTGGACTGCGTTCGGCCTTTAACGCAGGCATTGACTGCGTAATCGTCGACAATCCTTTCACTGCAGCACATGATTTTTCCGATGCCACACATCGTATCAAAAGCTTGTCTGAGCTAGAAAAGCTTCTTTAAGGATCTCTGCTTGGCAAAAGGGGCTTAGTCTTTTTTCGGAAAAAAGACCTCTGTCATCTTTGATATCTCTTCTTTAGACGCCAACATCTCCAAATAGAGCTCTTCCACCTTCTTTCTTGCCCAGGGTGTCTTTCTTAAAAACTTCAGACTGGACTTGATGGAAGGATCGTTCCAAAAACATCGTATCTCGACTCGCTCTCGCAGTATCTTCCAGCCGTAATGTGCGACCAGTTCCGTCAATATCATCTCCAGCGTCTTGCCGTGCAGAGGATTGTTCTTGTGCTGATCATCCATGAGCTTTTTCCCCTTTCTCCCAGTACTGTTGTTTCGCCTTGTGCAGTTTCTTATAACCTTCAAGCAGTTTGTTGTGCCGCTCAAAGCCTTCAAGACTCAGACCCGGGCTGTTCAACCCGTAAAAGACCTCTTCGCCTTTGATGATACGTGAACAGATTTCCACCCGCTCTTTGCCGTACATCAGATCCAAACTGGATGCATACTCCCCAAGATCTTTTGCATTGTCCAAGACGATCTCAAGCAGGGCATGAAGACATTTATAATGTAGTCTTCGTTCATCATCGAGTTGGCCTATGTACAGACACCAGTTTGTCCATTCCAGTGCACTTTCATACTCTTTTGAAGCCAGGAAAAGCATGGCCTTGAGCTCGCCCACTTGCAGATTTGCCCAAAGTGTACCTGCATCAGGTGCGATACCGATAAACTCTGCCACTTTCTGCATGTCCTGATACTGTTCGTCTTCCAGAGCCTCTGCGATGTCTTCCCACTGTTGCGGAGAGAGATCTCGCAGTGACAAGATAGCCTCTCGGTAAAGGGCCCCTTCGTTATTGTTGCTCCACTGCAGGTCCTCGATCGGATAGATGTCGGAGAGTCCTGGTACGATGATACGGCAGGCATATACGCCCAAATGCTCATAATCCGATATATAAATGTCATATCCTGCATCCTCGGCGATGTTCCTTAGGTAGGTAAATTCGGTATGCGTATCGCTGTCATGATCCCAGTGTACGAACTCATAATCCGGAGTCTCTTTGAAAAACTCATAGGCAATCAGACCGGTAGAGTTGATAAAATGCGCTTCCAGATTATGCGGATCCGCCACCTCATCAAGGTTGAACGAAGGAGAGTGGAAATCATCCAGCATATTAAGCCCTCTGCCTTGAAGCAGTTCGGTCACCGTTCTTTCCAAAGCCACTTCAAAAGAGGGATGTGCGCCAAACGAGGCAAGCACTGACCCGTTCTCAGGATTTATCAGTGTCACGCTTATCACGGGATAGATGCCGCCCAAAGAGGCATCTGCGATACGCAGATGATAACCGTGGGCCTGCAGACTCTCTACCGCTTCTTGGATATGAGGAAAACTGGCAACAACTTTCTTCGGTATCTCCGGCAGACAGATCCCTTCGGAAAAAATCTTGTTTTTGACGTAGCGCTCATATATCTCGGAGAGCGCCTGCACTCTCGCTTCATCACGAGTGTTCCCCGCCGCCATGCCGTTGCTGACATAAATATTGGCGATGATGTTCACGGGAAACCAGAT
>JBFEYG010000184.1:0-5009 GCA_041562275.1 Sulfurimonadaceae bacterium
AGGTCTTTGATTTTGAGAAGACGGAAGATATAAAAGAGTGCCGTTTTTGTCCCTATACGCATCTGTGCGGGAGGGAACTGTAATGAGCTTCATTGATTTTCATGCCTATGAGGCGTCAGCAGGTTCGGGAAAGACCTTTTCCCTTGTCGTACGTTATCTCAGTCTGCTTTTCAGCGGCGAAGACGCAAACAAAATACTCGCCCTTACGTTTACTAACAAGGCTGCCAATGAGATGCAGGAGCGTATCGTCAATACGCTTATCGATCTTGAGAACAAGGGCGAACTTGCTGAGATAGCCAAGGTCCTTGAGTGTAGGCCGGAAGAGCTTCTTGCCAAACGTCCTGAAGTCTTAAAAGCACTTTTGAATGCCGATACGAAGGTGATGACGCTGGATAAGTTCTTTGCCAAGATACTTCGTAAGTTCTCTTTGCATGCGGGTCTGATGCCAAACTTCTCCACCTTTGAGTCACAGCATGAACTCAAGGTGATGGCCCGTTTTTTAACGCTTGTCAATGCGCAGGGAAAAGACGATGCCCTGATGACACTTTCACTTCTGGCTTCGAAACGTCTCGCTGACATCTTTACGCTTTTGGATGAACTCTATGCCAAGAAGAACGAGATGAAAGAGCTGCGCTTCAGTGCGCAAGACTTTATCCCGCATGAACAGACGGTCATGAATACGTTCAAAGAGCTTCAAGCCTTGGTCTTTTCAACCGAGATAGGAAAACGCGGGCGTGCGACGATGGAACTTGAGAGCATTGACGAGCTGATGCTGAAGTCATGGGTAGAAAAAGAGAGTCTGGAGTATTGGGACTACAAGAAGTTCTTTCAGCCGCGCATGGACGAGCTTTTGTATGCGATAAAAGAAGGGCTGTACCATTATATGCAGGCCAAAGAGTCCCATTTTCTTTCGGAGCTCTTCTCCCTTTTGGATACCTATATCGATGCTAAGATGATGGTGGCAAAAGAGGACGAGGAGCTCTCATTTGATGACATTACCTATCTGGTCTTCTATCTTCTAAAGGGACGCATCGACAGCGAGTTTTTGTACTTTAGACTGGACGCACGCATCAACCATATGCTCCTTGACGAGTTTCAGGATACTTCGATCATCCAGTTTGAGATACTTCGCCCGCTTATTGAAGAGATGGTCTCAGGAAGCGGAAGCAAAGAGCGCGCCTCACTCTTTCTCGTGGGGGATGTCAAACAGTCTATTTACCGTTTCAGAGGTGGGAAGAAAGAGCTTTTTTACGCGGTAACGGATGCTTATGATATCAAAGTCGATCAGCTTGTCACGAACTACCGAAGCGAGAAAGAGGTGGTGGAGTTTGTCAACGACGTCTTTACCGAGAAGATAAAAGGCTATGTCCCGCAAGAGGTGAAAACGGGGGCGACAAAAGGTTATGTCGAGGTCATCTTCAACGAGGAGGTCCTTGAGAGTATGATGAAGGTACTCAGGGATCTAATAGCACAAGGGGCAGATATCAACGAGATCGCTATCCTTACCGCCACCAATGCCAACGGTGCTAGCGTAGAGGAGATGCTGAAGTCAGAAAACATAGACGTGGTCACGGAGACGACATCCAAGCTGATCAATCAGAAAAATGTACGTGCTCTTATCGAGTATCTGAAATACAGCTATTTTAACAAAGCGATCTACGCGAGAAACTTTTTTGCTCTGATCGGGCAGACCCCTGTTAAACTGTCTCCTTGTGATATCCATGCCAAAGACCTTAGCGGAGAGCTTAAAAAGATCATTGTCAAGTACGGTCTGTATGACGGAGATATGAACATCTTCAGCTTTTTAGACAAGCTTTCGCACTACAGTGATATCGAGGCCTTCTTGTTCGAATACGAACGTCTTGACAGTGCTGCTGCGCAAAAAGAACTCAGGGGTGTACGTGTATTGACCGTGCATAAGTCCAAGGGTCTGGAGTATGACCATGTCATCGTCCTGGACAGACTGGGCAAGGCCTCTGCTGACAAGAGTCCGATCATCTACGAGTATGAGGGGATCTATTTGCAGAACATCTATCTGCGTATGAAAAACCGTGCAGCTCTTGACGAGGCATATTTCCAAGCTATCGAAAAAGAGAAAGCGCTCTCTAAAGAAGATGAGCTTAATGCACTTTATGTGGCCTTTACCCGTGCCAAAGAGTCGCTCTTTGTCATCCATAAGCATAAAGATTCCAAGTTTGAAGCGCTGGAGCTGACAGAAGGTACACGGGGTGTCTTGGAGCTTCAGCCCAAACCTTTTGTACCCAAAGAGCAGAAACCTGTTTTAGCGTACAAAGAGTTCTATTACGGCACGCAAAGCGATCTCTTGGCGCAGGCCAAGGAGGAGAGTGAAGACCATAAGGCCATACAGTTCGGACTCGCATTGCATTATACACTCGAGATGATGGCAGATTTTGATGCCGGGTCTCTGAGTTCGGCTCTTTCTACGGCAAAGAACCGTTTCGCAGCCTTAGTGAGCGAAGAGGAGTTTGTCTCTATTGAAAAACGTATCGGCTTATTGGTAGGGCAGAAGCGCTTTATGGCTTTGGTACAGGGAAAGGTTTATAAAGAAAAAGCGATCTCTTTTCGAGAAGAACTCCGTTACATTGATCTGCTTGTGCACGATGATGAAGGATGGACAGTCATCGATTACAAGTCGGCAAGGGCACATATGCAGTCGCACCTTAAGCAGGTGGCTTTTTACAAAGAGGCAATCAGAGAGATAACGGGAGAAAAGGTCAGAGCGTATATCTGTTATCTGCTTGAAGATCTGATAGACTTGGTTGAGGTATAGCGACTGTAAGTCGCTGTATTGAAGACCTTTAAAATACGCTGTTTTGATGCATGAAGTGCAACTTTTCACCTAACAATTGCAGGGAAAGGGTAATCATGGTAGCATATGCCTAATCTAAATCTTAGGGGTCTGCGTGAATAAACCTGTTTTTTCAATGATCAAAAAACATCTTGTTACAGCTGTAACAGCTTGTTTGGGCTTTGCAGGATGTTCATATGCTCCGCCTGAACCTATACCCGTCGTCATCTCACAGAAAGAGGTCAGCTATCTTGATGATGTCAAGCCGGTCCTTGATAAGCGCTGCGTCACCTGCCACTCCTGCTATAACTCACCGTGTCAGGCAAAGTTCAGCTCTTTTGATGGGATCGACCGCGGAGGAAGCAAGGAGAAGGTCTATCTTGCGGAACGTCTGTTCTCACAGAAACCGACCCGGCTCTTTACCGATGCCAAGACGACGGAAGAATGGAGAGCAAAACAATTCTTTTCATTGACGCAGAACAGCGCAGAGGATGGGTTTAACAACTCGATCATGGGACATATGCTCTATGACAAGAAGCAGAACCCGGAAGTCATAGGAGAGTATGCTCCGGAGTATGATGATGTCATCTGTGCCGAGACACTTGAAGAAGTGAGCGAATTTCAAGACAAACATCCCAACCACGGTATGCCTTACGGATTTCCCGCTTTAAATGATAAAGAGTACGGCATCATCATGCAGTGGCTCGTTCAAGGGGCAAAGGGACCGGATGAAGCCAAACAAAAGGCATTACAGACACCTTCGGTTTCTGCTCAGACTGAGATAGACAAATGGGAAAGATTCTTGAATACGGATGATGCCAAACACGCGATGACAGCGCGCTATCTGTATGAGCACTATATTCTGGCGCATCTGAATTTCAAACAGGCGCCAAATGAGTTCTATGCCCTTGTGCGTTCCTCAACACCTCCGGGTGAAAAGATCAACGTTATCCCAACGTTACGGGCTTATGACGATCCAAAAAGAGATAAGTTTTATTACCGCTTTGAAAAGATCTATTCGACGATAGTCCATAAGACCCACATCGTGGTCGAATTGGACGATAGCAAGTTTAAATTCATCAAGGCGCTGTTTATTGATGAATCATGGCTGGAAGAACCGCATGTAATCGGGTATGATGATAATGTACTCAATGCAAACCCTTTCTTGGTCTTTGCTCAGATCCCGCCGGCATCACGGTATAGGTTTATGCTTGATGAGAGTGAGTACTTTGTACGTACTTTTATCCGTTCCCCTTCCTGCAGAGGTCAGATCGCACTCAACGTGATACAAGACCACTTTTGGGTGATGTTTCAAGACCCGAGATATGATATTGGGGTGACGGAGAAGAACTTTTTAGTCGAGCAGGCGCAAAATCTTAGAATGCCTATTGAGACAGGCAGCGATAAAAAGATATACAAGGTCTTTAGTGACAGCTATCGTGAACTGTATGAGCAGTTTTATGATGCCAAGATGCAAAAGATTGCTGAGGTGGCACCGAACGGCTGGCCGATTGAGGGTATCTGGAAGGGCAGATTGGCAAGTGATTCGCCAGCATTGACTGTTTATAGGCATTTCGACAGTGCTTCAGTTCATAAAGGTACTGTCGGTCAGTTGCCAAAGACGATGTGGGTCATCGATTATGCCCAGTTTGAACGTATCTATTATGCATTGGTAGTCGGTTTTGATGTGTTTGGAAATGTGTCCCATCAGACGAATGTACGTCGCTATATGGATTTTTTACGGCTTGAAGGTGAGATCAACTTTGTTCTGTATATGCCAGAGAATAAACGCAAAGAGATCTTGGCATCATGGTATTTGGGAGACGGCATTGCGGATGATATTCAAAAGGGCAGGGATAGTGCACCTGCTATCCATAACAGTATTGTATTTAAGACAGATACTCCAAAACAGGAGCTTGTTGAGACTTTAGTCGATACCCATTTTATCAAAGAGACTGGGATACATTTTGATGATATAAACTATTTTAGAACAAACGAGAGCATACCTTCGCTTCCGAAGGTATACAAGACTAAGGCTGATTATGAACAAGGACTGCGTGCATTGACGGCTCCGGGAACGGGCTTTGTTAGGCATATCGTGGATAATGGTGTCAATATTGCTTTTGTACGGATACGAATGAAGAATGCAGAAGATATATTCGGTACCTTTGTGATCAACCGCTGGCATGACAATGTCAAT
>JBFEYG010000185.1:0-4980 GCA_041562275.1 Sulfurimonadaceae bacterium
ACACGGCTTCGTGACCTTGGTTTTGAGTACGCGAGCTCCAAAGACAAATTGCGCAAAAGGCTCAACCGTGCGTTTTCTGCGATCAGCCTGCATAATATCTTCAACCTTTATGCGCCGAGCTCAGACAATGATACAGCGATCCTCGCTTCGGCAAACGAACTCAAGAAGTTTGTATTGGAAAACAAGATAGAGACCTACAAAGAGCAGGTGGCCAAAGAGTTCACATTGACCCTTCGCCATCTCTCTTCAGAGATATCCGAACTTCTCAAAGCCGAGGGTGATATCTCAAAGACAGTCTCACGCATCAATAAGACCCTGCAGGACCTTCAAGGGATCAAGGTGATACGCGGTATAGAGCTGCGCTATAAAGAGAGCGACAACCTGCTTTTAAACGCGCTGAAGGCCATAGGTGATCTGGTGGAAGAAAATCCGTATGGCAATGAGGTCAACCTCTTCTCGGCTGAGGCCAATGAGCATTTCAGTGCCAAGGCGCTCAAGCACATGGATGAACTCTCCTTGCACCTGAGCGAAGAGAAGGCTGATCTGCTGACTCTGGATGAGAGTTTCGTCTTGGAGTTCAGGGCCATAGAGAACGGAAACGACACCGGTTTTGTACCTTCGCTTGACGGGATAGGCTCAAACGGAACGGATGTCATGGTAAAGGCTATGGTCAATATCGCCATGTTGTCTCTGGCACGAAAACAGTCTTCCAAGCAGGATGCTGAAGTCTACTTCCACTGTATTCTCGATGAGGTCGGGATACTCTCTCCGGCTTACCTCAAAGAGCTTATCGCCTATGCGAACAACAAGAAGATCCGTTTCGTCAACGGAGCACCGGATGAGAAACTGGTCTCGACCTATAAGCGGCTGTATATGTTATCGACCAATGCCAAGCATCAGACGCTTGTCCGCAAGCTTGTCTCGCAACAGTAAAAATACACAGCCGGCCTGCTCTTCGAGCAGGATCAGGCAAGCAATGATTTTATCTTTTTTGCCAGCTCTAGGATATCGATCGGTTTAGAAAGATACTCATCCATGCCGGCATCCAAGAAACGCTCTCTTCTTTAAACTTGTCTACGGCTTCTTGACCATTGTCTGCAAACACATAGGTCAAGTTGAGCTCTTCTAAAACGAGTATAGTAAGAATACTGATAGCTGATTTAAAGATTGAAGTTAAGAGATGGGTAGGGTCAGCGAAGTCAGATGCAGATAGTGAGAAAAGGCCAATAGCCCTTCTCAAGCTTATTCGATATTGGTGTAAACTGCCTGTACGTCTTCATCATCTTCAAGTTTGTCAAGGATGACCTGGATATCTTCCATCTGCTCGTCTGAGACAGAGATCGGCGTGTTCGGGATATACTCAAGTGTAGCCTTTGTCATCTCGACCTGCATCTCTTCAAGTTTGTTGTTCATACTTCCGAAGTCTGCATAGTCAGTATGGACGATACATTCGCCTTCCTCGATCTCAAGGTCTTCCAGTCCTGCATCGATCAGTTCCATCTCCAGCTCTTCTTCGTCAGCCCCTTCCGGAAGTTTGAACTCGAAGATCGCCTTTCGTGTGAACATGAAGTCCAATGCACCTTTGGTCAGTAACTCTCCGCCATTTTTGTTGACAGGATTTTTGACATTGGCAACGGTACGTGTGTTGTTGTCCGTCAGACATTCGATGATGAACATAGAACCGTGCGGTCCCTTGGCCTCGAAGTTGACCTCAAGCATGTCTTTCGCATCTTTTCCGGTGGCACGTTTGATAGCCGCGGTGATGTTGTCTTTTGGCATGTTTTCCGCTTTGGCATTCAAGATCGCCGTACGGAGTTTCGGGTTCATGTCAGGTTCGCCGCCACCTTCTTTGGCTGCTTTCTCAATTGCTTTTGCGAGTTTTGGGAATACGCGTGACATATTTCCCCAGCGCTTCTCTTTGGCTGCTTTACGATATTCGAAGGCTCTACCCATAAAATGTATCCTCATCAGTTTAATTGCGCGTATTATAGCTAGTAAAAAATATTAGGAAAATAAATTTAACCAAGATATGGGATAGGTTTGATAAAATTGCATCATTATAATAATTTAGGCAGATAATGAGCAATAAACTTTCTTTTGACAAAACCTTATATGTCTTGGCACCGTTGGCAGGGTATACGGATCTTCCTTTCCGCTCTGTCGTCAAGAAGTTCGGAGCAGATCTGACCATCTCGGAGATGGTAAGCTCGAACGCACTTACACATAACTCTGAAAAATCGATCAAGATGCTGGAAAAGAACAGTATAGAAGACCCGTACTCGGTGCAGATCGCAGGCGGGGATGTGGATGTCGTCAGAGCGGCAGTCGAGTTTATTAATACCCAAGAAGGGATTGATGCTATTGACTTCAACTGCGGATGTCCTGTTCCCAAGGTTGTCGGCGGCGGGTCAGGCTCTTCCCTTCTTCGTGACCTTGATCAGATGGGTCGTCTTATTGAGACTATCAAGAAGACCTCCAACAAAGAGTTTACAAGCGTGAAGATCCGTCTCGGTTTCAGTGAGAACAACCATCTTGAGATCGCCAAGGTCGTAGAAGAAGCCGGTGCGGATTTTATCGCGGTGCACGGACGTACAAGGGCAGGGCGCTTTAAGTCGGAAGTGGATTATGATGCCATAGCCGAAGTGAAGCAGGCCTTGAAGATACCTGTGATCGCTAACGGTGATATCACCTCCTATGAGAAGGCACAGTGGGTATTGGAACATACCAAAGCGGACGGATTGATGATAGGCCGCGGTGCTATCGGTCAGCCGTGGATCTTCCATCAGCTAAAGACAGGTGAAAAAGAGGTCTCGATCGCCTTGAAGAAAGAGATCGTCCTTGAGCATTATGACAAGATGGTCGAGTTTTACGGAGGACACGGTGTACCGATGTTCAGAAAACATATTCACACCTATTGTAAGGGTCTTAAGGGCGCTTCATCCCTTCGTAACGAAGTGAACAGTATCAATGATATTAAGGAATTTAGAGATCTGATAGAGAACTTTTTCAACAACACGCAAGAGGCTTAAAGGCGATCAAGCCTGTTCTTGACTAACCCCTCTGCTCAGTCATGACTTTTTTAAGCATCTTCAGCGCATCTTTTGATTTTCCTTAATACCAGGCTTGTGCAGAGATTCCCCCGGCTGCTTGATAGTGATACATCGAGTGGTCACGCTGACCTTCCAAGATAGCCTGTGTGATCGCTGTGAGGTTGGCTTTGCCTTCTTTCTTCGTCATATGGTTACTGAATATACGACGCTGTTCGCTGTCGGTGAACTTTTCGAGCTGGCAAAAGTAGTCGATCACACCGGCGAGAAACATATAATAGATCTGCATCATTCTTTTGTTGTTCCTGACGGTTTCAATATCGATATATTTTAAGAGTTCAGAATGGTATTTTTCGATGTTGCCATGGGTGGTCTCGTACATCTGGGATTTGCTCTTTGGGATACTCTGAGAAGTCTTTTCCGGTTTGTTGGGCGAAGATGATTTTTTAAAGAAGAACAGGCCCATCCCAACTATAAGTACGATAAAAGCAAGGATGATATACAAGAAACTCGCTTCTTCTTTCTCTTCTGTTTTGGCAACTGTTCTTTTTGGGAGCTTGGTCTCTTTGATGAGAGGTTTTTCACTCAGGCTTGTGTCTTTTTCTACACTTATACTGCTCTCTTTGACGGAAGGCTCTTTGACTTCGGCCACTGTCGGTTCAGGCTGAAGTGTTTGATGTTTTTTCTCATACCGTTCGTTCATCTGTTTGAAGAACAAAGAAGCTTCCTTGTTCCCGTGTTTGGATGCACGGCGCAGCCATTTATAGGCATCCATCTTTTTTCGTTCGACACCAAGACCCTTCATATACATCATGCCGACATTGTATTCAGCTCTTTCATCACCTTTGTTGGCTATCTTCAGATAGATCCTGAAAGCATCTTCGTAGTTTTTTTGATCTGCGGCTTCTAAGGCAAGATTATGAAACTCATAGTTCATGAAAGAAGTGGTCGTATCGGGTTTGAGTAAAAAATCAGCCTCATTCTCAGCCTTTGCAAACAAGGTCTGAGTGGAAAAAAGTAAAAACAGTATTAATAAAACAGCTCGAATCGTCATCTATTCTCTTTTCGTGTGTACAGTTGTTTTCGATTATACAGGATTTGCATTGAATATTCAATATGCTTGCAGATCATGTAAGTCCGGTGGATCTTTGTGTTCATCGGCGTATTCTTCAAATTTTCCGTTTTTGGCCATCATAAGTGCATAGTCACGAACGCCTGAACGTTCGTCATTGTAGCTCATGAGGGGAACGCCCATACCGCAGCTTGATTCTACGGCATAGACCTTGAACCTGAAGATCTGACGGATAGCACTGGGGTCTTCTTTAAACAGTGCACAGGCTGAGTCAAAGCGGGGATCTGTTTTGGCGATGATCTCTCCTTTGCAAAAACAGCGCAGTATCTTTGGGTCATTTTCAAAGGCATTGAACAGAAGAGTCACATCTCCATCTTCACTAATATCCCTTGCCGTTCGGTTCCCGCTTCCGAGATAGTCAATCATATACAGGGTGTCCGGATCAGAAATATGGACAGAGTCATAGCCTTTAGGAGAGAGGTTGACTTCATGTGAAGAAGCAGAGGCAATGTAAAAAAGTTTTTGTTCTTGGATAAACGCTATATCGTTTTTGCTCAGGGTCTTATACTGTTTTCCCATAAATATTTTCCAATTATTGAATAAAAATATGCCTGATTATATAAGAGAAGTCTAAATATGAGGTAAACGGCGGCTATCGAGTCCCAGTATCATCTGAGAGTAAAATGTTTAATTGCCTAGCTTAGAGAGCGTTAGACAAGTTCGTGGATTTGTGCCGAAGCTTTCTCTTTATAAGACTGTAAGGGCTCGATATCATCGGACTTGTCAAGTTGAAGATAGGAGTCCAGTTCTGTTCTGTTTTCATCAAGTATACGGTCAAACTCGCTTTGTGTATTAATAGGC
>JBFEYG010000186.1:0-4970 GCA_041562275.1 Sulfurimonadaceae bacterium
ACCCCTCTCCTTATGTGATAGAACTGATCCAAAATAAATATGAACAGAAGAAACTTTTAGATGAAAGAGGTATTCCTGTACCTGCGTATAAAAGCGTGGCCTCGGACGAAGATCTGGCAGGTTTCGGGTTTCCGGTTATCCAAAAAGCCAAAAAAGAGGGCTATGACGGCAAGGGCGTGATGATGCTTAAGTCATCCGAAGATATAAAAAACGCTATCAAAACTGAATCTTTCATCGAAGAACTTGTAGACATCGACAAAGAGCTGGCAGTCATCGTAGCCAGAAATAGAGAAGGCGAGATCAAGTGCTATCCGGTCGTTGAGATGCTTTTTGATGATCGGACCAATATCTGTGACATCGTGATGGCTCCGGCCAAGATCTCCAAAGAGATCGAAGAGAAAGTCATAGATATATCAGTAAGATCCATAAAAGTACTTGACGGGGTCGGCATCTTTGGCGTCGAACTCTTCTTGACGAAAAGCGGTGAGATCTTGGTCAATGAGATCGCACCGAGACCTCATAACTCCGGTCACTATACGGTAGAGGCATGTGCTACTTCACAGTTTGAACAGATCATTCGTGCGGTTACAAACCTGCCGCTGGGTTCAACAAAACTGATCTCTCCTGCCGTCATGGTAAATCTTTTGGGTGAAGAGGGTTATGAAGGCGAACCGATCATCGAAGGTATCCACGATGCACTTGAGATCCCGGAACTTTCGTTCCATTTCTATGCCAAAAGTTTTACGAAGCCTTTTAGAAAGATGGGACACATCACGGTCTTGGATGATGATATCGACAAGGCCTTGGAAAAAGCGATGAAAGCAAAAAATATTTTAAAGATAAAAGGGAGCAAGAAGATATGAGCAAACCATTAGTCGGGATTATTATGGGGAGTGACTCTGACCTGCCGGTCATGAGTGCTGCTGCACAGATGTGCGAAGAGTTTGGTGTTGCTTATGAGATAGATATCGTATCTGCGCATAGAACGCCTGGAAAACTTGTTGAGTATGCTTCCAGTGCTGAGGGGAGAGGTCTCAAAGTGATTATCGCCGGAGCAGGGGGCGCAGCACACCTGCCAGGTATGGTCGCATCAGAAACGGCATTGCCGGTTATCGGTGTACCGGTAAGAAGTTCTTCATTGGATGGCATGGATTCTCTTTTATCCATAGTACAGATGCCAGGCGGTGTCCCTGTTGCGACTGTTGCGATCAACGGTGCCAAAAATGCCGGGATCCTGGCGGCACAGATTATTGGTTCTTCGGACAGTGTTCTTAGAAGCAAGATCGCAGCATATAAGATCAACATGGGAAAAGAAGTAGAACAAAAATCAGAAAAATTGCAAAAGATCGAATACAAAAAGTATCTGGAAGAGATGAAGAAATAGTCAGCACTATTGAAGATGACTTAGGATATGGATCTTCTAGAAATCAGAGAGGATCAGTGCACAATCCTCTAAACCTGCATGTATAGTCTATGACAGCGTGTTGTCAAATTGATAGACAACACCTTTCTCATAATCTTTGACTAAGGTGTCGAAACATGCTGCGATCTCTTTCATCGTATCAATATTTGGTTCTATATAGATCTTATTCTTACTTTTTGTCATAGTGATTATCTTGGCTTCTTTCAGCTCTTTTAAATGGCGTGAGATGGTCGGCAATGCGAAATCAAACTGTTCTGCTATCGTTGTCACACATGTTGCCTGTGCGATGATGTCATCTTTGGGTTGCGTGTCATCAATAGAGCAGGCATAACCACCCGTAAATATGTTCTTGAAGATCTTAAATCGTGTTTCATTGCCCAATGCTTTAAAAATTTTAATCTTGTCTTCCATATCCAACACATTGAACCCTTGCAAAATATTTTAGATGCATTATATCGTAAGAGAGGCTATTTAGCAATTTAGACAATTAACTTTTTATTAAGTGTTTGATATGTAGTATTCTGCAGTTATTTAGCAAATAAGCTAAATTATCTGATAAAGGATAAATATATGGCTGATAAAAAGATAATGGCCGGCATCATAGCGACAATACTGGCATCATTATGCTGTATTACGCCTGTTCTGGCGGTACTGGCAGGTGCTGGAAGTCTGGCATCAAGTTTTGCATGGATGGAGCCGTATCATAATTATTTAGCGGGATTGACCGTCCTGATCTTGATGTATGCATGGTGGGACAAGTTAAGAGCGAAAAAACAGGATCTTGAATGTGCCTGTGAAGATGAAGAGGGCAAAACATCTTTTTTCTCAAGCAAAAAGTTTTTGGCTGCTGTGACACTGTTTGCCCTGGTAATGCTTACATTCCCGCAGTGGGGATATAGCTATTTTAAAGTGGAGGAGGCATGCAACAGTTGTGCCGTACCGCTTAAGACCCCGGTGAAGACAGAAGAGAACTATGAAGTAAAGAAAGAAGTTCCTGCGCCTGCACAAAAAGCAGCTGCCAATGCCAAGCTGGTCCAAAAATATATGGATGAAGAGAAAAAGAATCCTACCGTAAACTTTGGGGGACAGGCATGCGCCGGGATCGGTTATAAAGAAGCAGACGATCTGCTCTATTATGCTAAACGCGATATCGTAGAAATGCCTGCAGCTGTCCTCTACAAGATGCTGCAAAATGAAGAGAGTGTCATTCTTCTGGATGTAAGGGAAGCAGAGCAGCGCTCCGAGGGTGAGATCTATTCTGATGAGAGTTATGCCATGACACGTGGAAACCTGGAGTTCAGGATCATGAATATGATCAAAAATAGGGATGCTATCATCGTAGCGTATTGCCGAAGCGGCGGGCGAAGTGTCTTTGCAGCTCAGACCCTGAAAAAACTCGGATACAGCAATGCGTACAGTCTTAAAGGCGGACTGAAAGAGTGGGCATTGTCAGGTTTTCCTTATGAAAATGGTCTCGGCGTTGTCGTAAAAGTAAAGGCGGAATAGTCTTATGGCTGAATGTAATCAGATCATAGCCCTGTATACCGAATTGGCTGAGCAGCCGCAGAAAGATTTCGGATGGGAGAAAGGTTTGGAAAATGCCAAAGCCCATGGCTATTCAAAAGAGTGGTTTACTATGCTTCCGTCTGAAGTCTGGGACTATTGTGCAGCAGTAGGCAATCCCTTCAGTCTGGGAGAGATCGATGAAGGCGAGAGCGTCCTTGACCTGGGCTGCGGGGCCGGTGTGGATCTTCTTGTGAGTGCATTGAAAGTCGGTGAGAAGGGGAGAGTCATCGGCGTGGATATCACACCGAAAATGGTGGAAAAATCGCGTTATCATGCGAAGCTGGCAGGATTTCACAATGTCGAAGTACTCGAATGCAGTTTTGATGATATTGACATCGAAGATGAGAGTGTTGATGTCGTTATCTCAAACGGTGCCATCAATCTAACCGCCTGTAAAGAGAGTGTCTTTTCAGAGATCTACCGTGTTTTAAAACCTAAGGGCAGATTGATGTTTGCTGATATGATCGACATCTCTGAAAACGAAGATACCCCGTGTTCATCCGAGCAGAGCTCTTGCTGCAGTTCACAAGAAGAAGACTGGGCCAATTGTGTAGCAGGGACCCTTCGAAAAGAAGAACTTATCAAGATGCTGCAAGAAGCGGGGTTTGCAGGCGTAGAGTGCGTCAACATCAACCACTATTCGACTGCCGAGACAACACGCGGCGCGACCTTCACAGCGACAAAGGTCCCGGCTGAAAAAGTAAGAGAGAAGCACTGGAACAATCTCTTCACTACAAAAGACTACACAGCGGTCCTTTGGCATCAGACAAGTCCAGACATATCGCTTGAACAGATCAAAAGATATGCGGACAAAGGTGAGCATATCATCGATGTAGGCTGCGGAGCTTCCCTTCTTGTGGACAGGCTCATAGAAGAAGGTTACCAAAATCTTTTCTTGCTTGATGCCTCCAAAGCATCTCTTGAGATAGTCAAAAATCGGCTCGGTGACAAAGCGGATATCCCGGTGTTTATCTGCTCGGATATCGTGAATTTTAGACCGGAACAGCAGGTCAAAGTCTGGCATGACAGGGCCATGTTCCATTTTCTCTCACACAGACATGAGCGTATCAAATATTTTGAAGCATTAAAAAAGAGTCTGTTACCCGATGGTATAGCAATCATCAATACCTTTGCAATAGATGGTGAAACCGCATGTGCGGGATTGAATATAACCCAATACGACAGTAAGAAGATAGCAGAAGAGTTGCCCGCAGGTCTTTCACTCGTCAATAGTGAAAATTTCACGCATTTGACTCCGAAGAATACGGAGCAAAAATACAGTTCATTTTTTATCAAAAGAGTTTGAGGATATACAACGGATTGTTTTAAGGCTCCTGCTAAAGATGCACCTGATACCGGAGCATCTTTAACAAAGTTGTCACGATCTGAATCATCGCTTCAAGTTATAGATAGTCATCAATATATATTTGTGTCGCTACAGTTCTTCAACATCTGAAATCTCATTTCCGGATAGTGTCTCCATTTTTGTTTCGACAATATCAAGAAATGTGTTTCTGTTTTCTTCATCCATGTTATTTTGCAACATCTCAAGAACATATTTAATACCATGCGCATTGATCTTCTTCACACTGGCGAGGTAATGAACGAATGCTATCATCTTCACATCACTTATCGAATAGAGTTTCTTTGAACTTTCGGCATTTTTTTGAGGTAATAACTTTTTATCTTCATACATCTTTAGTGTACGGGGTTTTGCACTTAATATTTCTGCGATGCTGCTTAGTGGAAGTATGTCTTTTTCATTATCAAGTAAACCCATTTTAATCCTTTTTCTATGTAACAAATTGTATAAATATTTTTATTAAGATTTCATTTTATAGTACGTATTACGATGGTTTTGTAATTAGATTTTTAAAATAATATACATAATATATGTAAAATAATTACATAAAATATGTATCTAATTTACAGTAAATTGTTTATAGTATGATTTCACTTAAACCAAAAAAAGGACTAAGAT
>JBFEYG010000187.1:0-4962 GCA_041562275.1 Sulfurimonadaceae bacterium
CCATCACAATTCCACTCTGGAGATCCGTGAAAAACTAGCACTCAATGAGGAAACAGAGGTCAGTGCCTATCTGGGCAGGATGAACAGCCATTGCGCTATCAACGAGTCTTTGATCCTTTCGACCTGTAACCGCCTGGAAGTGCTGGCTTCGGTGCAAAACGTTCTTGAAGCGACGGAGTATATCTTTTTACTGTTGAGCGAGAACTCTTCTATTCCGGTTACCGAGCTTGAAGGACGTGCGGATATCTTTGAAGACCAGGGTGCTATGCATCATCTTTTCAATGTGGCGGCATCACTGGATTCTATGGTGGTCGGTGAGACACAGATCTCAGGGCAGCTCAAAGATGCATTTAGATTTTCCCATGAAAACGGCTTCTGCGGACAAAAGCTCTCACGTGCGATGCATTATGCATTTAAATGTGCTGCCGAAGTACGCAATGCGACGTCGATCTCATCTAAACCTGTCTCTATCGCCAGTGTCGCGGTTTCTAAGGCAAGAGCTCAGTTTGATACGCTTGAAGACAAGATGGCTTTGATCATCGGTGCGGGAGAGATGAGCCGTTTGTGTGCAAAGCATCTCAGTTCGGCAGGATGCCGATGTGTGATCATCAACCGTACATTGGACAAGGCGCAGGATATCGCGGATGAGTGCGGAGATCTGGTCAGTGTACGCGAATACAGCGAACTTCAAGATGCGGTCAACGAGTGTGACTTCATCTTTACTGCGACAGGTGCCGCAGGTACGATCGTCAAAGAAGATATGATAGAGACCGTCTCTTTTGAGCGGCACTGGTTTGACATGGCGATACCAAGAGACATCGATGATGTACATATCAGCGGTCTGCATATCTACCGTATCGATGACCTTAAAGATATTGTGAGCGAGAACCTTGCGCTACGTGAGGAAGAGGCAAAACTCTGCTATTCGATCGTCGGACGCTATACGATCGAGTTTTTTGAATGGCTTCAGTCACTTTCCGTTGAGCCTATCATCAAGAGTATTTATGAGAAAGCGATGGCCTGTGCTGTCTCGGAGACAAAACGAGTTATGCAGAAGGGTTATATACCGCGTGAATATGAAGAACAGGCACTGAAGATGAATGAACAGGTATTAAAGCGTTTTTTGCATGACGTGACAAAACGTATGCGTCATGTTTCCCAAGATACAGAGTCCGGTGCTCTGTTTGAATCTATAAAATATCTATACGATGCAGACGATGAGATGTCTGATCAATGTAAAAAAATAAGAGGTTAATGAATGAGATTTTCAAGGCTTTATGTCCCAACTACAAAAGAAGCACCAAAAGATGCGGTGCTTGCAAGTCATATCTACCTGTCACGTGCAGGTTTTATCAGCCAGGTCGCGAGCGGTCTGTACAACTATCTTCCTTTAGGTAAGCGTGTACTCAAAAAGATCGAGACGGTCATCAACGAAGAGATGCAAAGAGCCTATGCCCAAGAAGTCGAGTTGAGTTTTGTCACACCCATAGAGTTTTGGGAAGAGAGCGGCCGTTCTGAGAAGTTCGGAAAAGAGCTTTTGCGTTTTAAAGACAGGAAAGAGAACACCTTTGTTCTCGGGCCGACGCATGAAGAGATGATGGTCAATATTGTCAGAAACAAGGTGACTTCGTATAAACAGCTTCCTTTGAACCTGTATCAGATCAAAACCAAGTTCCGTGACGAAGCCCGTCCCCGTTTCGGCGTGATGCGCGGACGCGAGTTCTTGATGAAAGACGGATACAGCTTCCACAGTTCAGATGAAGACCTTGATCGGGAGTTTGATACGATGGAAGCGTCGTACAAGACTATCTTGACACGTCTTGGACTTGATTTCAGAGTCGTAGAGGCCGATTCCGGTGCGATTGGCGGGTCAGGCTCAAAAGAGCTGATGGTGATCGCGGACAGCGGCGAAGACACTATCGCCATATGTGATTCATGTGAGTACGGTGCTAATATAGAAGTCTTTATGGACCTTGACGCTCAGGACGATGAAGCAGAAGCGGTCGTCTATACGGATATAAAAGATCTTAAAGGTGATGACAACTGTCCACACTGTTCAGGGAAGCTCTCCTTGACAAAAGGGATAGAGGTCGGACACATCTTCAAGTTGGGAACGACATACTCTAAGCCATTAGGCTGTACCTATCTGGATGAAAACGGAAAGATGCAGGACATGATCATGGGAACCTATGGTATGGGTGTCTCTCGTCTTATGGCAGCTGTCATCGAACAGCATAATGACGAAAAAGGATGTATCTGGACCCCGGCAACAGCTCCGTATATGGTCAATATCCTGGTCTCCAACATCAAAGATGAAGCGCAGATGGCCTACGCTGAAAAGCTCTACAGCGAGCTGAGTGACAAAGGTGTAGAAGTCATCATCGATGACAGAAAAGAGCGTTTTGGTTTCAAGATGAAAGATGCCGAACTGATCGGTTTTCCCTACACCTTGATAGTAGGTAAGAACCTCGAAGAGGGTATTGTACAGGTGGCTGCTAGAAACAGTGAGGAAAAACTTGAAGTGCAGGTCGATGTTCTTGTGGACAAGGTCATGGAGCTGATCGGATGATCTACTTTTTTATCTATCTCTTCATCGAGGTACTTGTGTCAGTTCAGATCGCAGGCTACCTCGGAGGTATAGGTACATTTTTAGAGATCATGCTCTCAGGATTTATCGGTATTGTCCTCTTGGCCAATGTAAAGACGACGATGATGGAAAGCTTCAAAGCGATGTCCAACAACTGTATCTCGATAAAAGAGTTCCAGGAACTTAATATCTTCGCTCTTTTGGGTGCGATCTTGCTGATCCTTCCCGGACTGTTGAGTGATATCATAGGTTTACTGATGCAGTTTTCTGTATTTACGGGCTTGGTGATAAGCCGCTATCAACATTACAAAGGTGAATGCCCTTCACCTAAACACACTAAAGGAGAAGAAAATGTCATTGATGTCGAAATTGTTAACACTGATATTCATCTTAAGCAGTAGCCTGCTTAACGCTAATGATGCCCAGGTCATCTCATTTTTAAAAAAAGGTATAGGTGCCAATCCTAATATCATCTCTTTGGATATCAAGATAGTCGAGAAGGTCGATTTAGAAAGACCTTTGGACTGGCAGGCTTATGTGGTCCAGCTTGATGGTGTTGCCAAGATGGGCAGCAAGACGCAGCCGATCTCACAACGTTCGATCTATTTTGTCGGAGACGGTCTGGTCACGGCAGAGTTGTATGATCTTAAGACGGGCGAGAAACTGAACGCCTCCATCTCACCTGAGTTTAAAGCACAATATTATGATGAGAGTCATCTTCTTTTTGGAGATAAAGATGCAGCGCACAAGGCGGTGATCTTTTCAGACCCTTTATGCCCGTTTTGCCGTACTTTTGTACCCAAAGCACTGGAGTATATGAAACAGTACCCAAAGACATTCGCAGTCTATTATTATCATTTTCCGCTGCGCAGCTTGCATCCCGCAGCGATTCCTTTGGTCAAAGCAGCTTTTGCAGCCGAGAAGCAGGGTCAGAAGAGTGTCGTTGAAGGCCTTTACAAGGTGAATGTCGATGGACGTGAAAAAGACATACAAAAGATTCTGGATGCGTTCAATACCGTACAAGGAACAAAGATCACACTTGCGGATATCTCAAAGGATGAGATACAAAAACATCTGGATCATGATATGGCCGTAGCACAGGAACATCTTGTAAACGGTACGCCGACACTATTTTTTGACGGCAAGAAAGATCCTACAAAACTAGCATATAAAAACGTTAAATTAATCAAATAGAGAGTCTGATGGAAAAGTTAATCATTGCAACACGTGGAAGTAAACTGGCGCTATGGCAGTCTGAGCATATCAAAGCCCGCTTGGAAGAGCTTCGTGAGGGCTTGAAGGTCGAGTTGAAGATCATCGTGACTTCAGGAGACAAGATCCAGGATGTTGCTCTGTCCAAGATCGGCGGAAAGGGTCTGTTCTTAAAAGAGCTCGAAGAAGCGATGCTGCGCGGCGAAGCCCATATGGCAGTGCACTCTTTAAAAGATGTCCCTACGGTCATGCCTGAGGGACTTCCTTTGGCCGCTATCACTGAACGTGAAGATGCACGTGATGCGATGCTGAGCGAAAAATATGCAGGCCTTGAAGAACTTCCGCAGAAGGCAGTAGTAGGGACATCCTCGCTTCGCCGGAAGATGCAGCTCTTGAGCCTGCGTCCGGATCTTGATATCAGAGACCTGCGTGGAAATGTCGATACGCGTATCCGCAAACTCAAAGAAGGGCAGTTCGATGCCATCATCCTGGCGGCGGCGGGGATCAACCGTCTGGGTCTGACAGACGCAGTCGCGCATGTCACGCCTATTTTACAGTCGCAGATGATCTCCTCAATGGGGCAGGGTGCCTTAGGTCTTCAAACGATAGATGACAAAGAGATCTTTGATCTGGTCCATGAACTTAATCATAAGGCAACGGAGATGGAAGTGACAGTCGAACGTGACTTTGTTGATATCCTTGAAGGCGGCTGTCATGTGCCTATCGGGGTGAATGCCAAGGTGCTGGGTAATGGTGAGATCACTGCCCAGTGTACGCTTGGTCTTCCTAATGCACTCGAAGTGATCAGTGAGACGATCACGGGCAAAGAATCTGACTATACTCAGTTGGGTAAAGACCTGGCTCAAATCGTCATCGATAAGGGTGCTCGAGAACTTCTTGCACGCGCAGATGAGATGGAGTAATCGTTATAATCATTGTCTCACAATGTCTATACCTATGATGAGATAAAGTCTTTGATACATTAAAAACCAAAAGAACTAAAGGTAGTGAAGCCTGCTGCTGTCGGTAAAGGGCTTTTATCCTTTTTGATATTCATACAAAGAAGTCTATATGCAAAAAACCATTAATCTGCTTCGCTCTCGGGGCGAACTTAAAGAGATCCATGATGAACTGGATATCTATCTTGAGATACCGCATATTGC
>JBFEYG010000188.1:0-4901 GCA_041562275.1 Sulfurimonadaceae bacterium
AAGTGATGGGAACATCGCGCCATATCTTCAACCTGGGTCACGGTATCCTCCCTGATGTCCCAGTTGCTAATGCGATCCACTTTGTAAAAGAGTGTCAACGCGTCAGCAAAAAATAGACTTTTTACAACATATAAGCCCCTTGCTTATATGTCCCCTTCACTGATTCAGTATTCCTATAGACCATCTCAGCATGAACACACCTTACAGATCATTCAAACCGCTAAAGCTAAAATATAAGTAGAACTAACTAAAATACTTTTACATTAGATAAGGGAATAATATGACACAAGAACAGGCACATCCTGTTATATTTACGGGCAACGGATGGGAATACTTCAAGATCTATTTTGTCAATATCATGCTGAGTATTCTGACACTCGGTATCTACTCCGCCTGGGCCAAGGTACGCAACAAGCGCTATTTCTACGGACACACTTCTGTTGCCGGAAGCGGGTTTGACTACCACGCTGTTCCTATGCAGATCTTGAAAGGGCGCCTTATCGTCGTAGCTATCTTGATACTCTACAACCTTGCTGTCTCCTTTCTCCCGCTGATCACACCCCTGTTCTCCCTGCTCTTCTTTTTCGGTATCCCCTTTTTAATCATGCGGGCGACGAAGTTCAACATGCAATACTCTTCGCACCGGCAGATCCGTTTTGACTTCATCGGCGAATACCTTTATGTCTTTTTTCATTTTATCGTGCTTCCTCTGGCCTCTATTTTCACACTGGGTCTTGCTTATCCTTACGCCGTGTACAAGCAGAAGCAATACCTCTCCAACCATACCAAGTATGGAGACTCCCGTTTCAAATTCAGCGGTACAAGCGGACAGTTCTTCTTGACCTATTTTCTCGGTTTCTTTCTGCTTGCCGCCACCTACTTTGTGATACTTAACTCGTTCAATGTCATCGATGCAAGTGCCTGGGAAGCTTTCAAACAAGGGTTTACAGAAGGACTGAACAAAAGTATGAATCGTCCAGATGCTCTGTATGCCGATGAGACGAGCAAAACAACGCAGATCTATATGATCGTCGCAGCCGTTTATGCATTTTTACTGATCAATATCCTCCTCTTTACGACCTTCGTCAATGCCCGTCTGACGAACTATCTCTTTAACAACCTCGAGCTCAAAGGGATCCGTTTCAGCTCGCACATCAGTTTCTTCCGTCTGCTATGGATCTATGTCAGCAACCTTACCCTTATCATGTTGACCCTGGGCCTCTTTATCCCCTGGGCAAAGGTCCGCGCCGTACAGTACAAACTCTCCTGCATCACCCTCTTCAGCAATGACCTCGGAGGCTTTTTCAGCGAAGAAGAAGAGAAGGCAGGCGTACTTGGCGAAGAGTTCAGCGACTTCTTGGACATAGACATTGGGTTTTGATGATTAGCGCCAGGATCTTTGATAAAAAAAGTTCAGCCTATGAAGATGCCGAAGTGGAGTTTCATGATAACTCACTTTTTATTCATACTAAAGCAGGGACAAAGACCTATGCTTTGGTCGAGATAAGGTTTTCAGACCGTCTGGGAAACATGCCCCGTTCGCTTTACCTGCCGGAAGGGATCGTATGCGAGACACAAGAGAACGATGCGATCGATGCGCAGCTTATAAAACGCAGGCTGCTAAAGGGAGCCGGCCTTATCCATCACCTGGAATCCAGATCTCTCTATATCCTGCCCGCGATCGCTGTCACGATATTCGTCGTCTTCCTCTTTTTAAAATACATCCTGCCCTACTCTGCCGAGAAGATCGCCTATGCTATCCCGCAAAGCATCGCCTCGCAGATCGGGACAGGGACATTGAAGACGATGGACAAACTTATCCTTGAACCGAGTGAACTTGATAAGCAGAAAAAAGAAGAGATAAGTACAGCCTTCAAAAAAATGGCCCTGCATCTCAAAGACCTTCCTCCGCTAAACCTTCAGTTCCGCTCAGCCAAGAAGATAGGACCCAATGCCTTTGCCCTGCCTGACGGGACGATCGTGATGACCGATCAGCTTGTCATGCTAAGCGAAAACAATGAAGAACTGCTCTCTGTCCTCGCTCATGAGATCGGACATGTCAAAAACCGTCACGCCATACGGATGGTCCTTCAAGACTCTGCCATGCTGCTAGTACTCACTACGCTTACGGGAGACGCGACCTCCGCTTCTTCCATCGTCTCAACTCTGCCTACACTTCTTATAGAGAGTGCCTTTTCACGAGATCTTGAAAGCGAAGCGGATGACTACGCGATGGAAGTCATGAGAGACTCAAAAATCCCACTGCACTATTTCGCCGATATCATGCAGAGACTCTCTATGGGAAGAGCCGAAGATGAGACGGGTGAGTACTTCTCATCCCATCCGATGACGCGTTCGCGTATCGCCAAGTTCACAGAGTAGATATTTTCCTTGGCTCTTCTCATACTTCGTTTTAAATGTAGCTAGGATAAGATATCGCATGAAATTTATATTTGGCCCCGTAGCATCACGCCGTTTTGGAACCTCCCTGGGTATAGACCTCTCACCAGGGAAAAAACAGTGTAACTTTGACTGTCTTTATTGTGAATTGGCACCGGCTCTGACCGTTGACGTCTACAGCGAAGTCTACAGACCTGATGAGATCATCACCGAGCTCAAACAGTCCCTGCAGGAACATCCCAATACCGATGTCATCACGCTTACCGCCAACGGCGAACCGACGCTCTACCCTTACCTCGACGAACTAATCGAGAAGATCGATGCTATCAAGGGGTCAAAACAGACGCTTATCCTGACCAACTCTGCGACCCTGAGTGATCCAAAGACCTACCAAAGCCTTCTCGCACTCGATCAGGTCAAACTCTCTCTCGACGCTGTCACACCCGAAATCTTCAAGAAGATAGACCGTCCGCACGACGGTATCGACCTTGACTCCCTTGTAGAGAGTGTCATCGCATTTTCACAGGAGTACACAGGCAGACTCTTCATCGAAGTCCTCTTTGTCAAAGCGCTTAATGACACCCCCGAAGAGATAGCAGCGATTAACCGGGTCCTTGAACAGGTAAGCTGCGAACGTATAGACCTGGGAACGATCGACAGACCGCCTGCCTATCCTATTGAAGGGATAAGCTATAAAAGACTCTTTGAGATCTCCCATCTCTTCAGTCCTGATCTACCCATCCATATCGCTTCACGCAAGGATGTCAATTCCAAACCCTCTTCCTATAGCAACGAGGAGATCATCAACACCCTGGACAAACGTCCTTTGACACAAGACGATGTGCACCTACTCTTCGATACGGCCTCTATAGAGCGCCTGAACAGACTGGTAGAAGAGAAGAAGATTAGCATCAAGAGCATCTCAAACCTCGACTTTTATATACCCACAGAGAACCTCGATAGGAAACGTGACAAGCGGTAGCAGAACGCTCAGAAAGAAGTCTTACTCTTTATTGTAAAAGTAATTGATAATTAAGCTTTATTTTCCTATAATTTCGGCCTCTTAACATCATGTTAAAAGACTTTCAAACATTCCGGATTAGCTCAGCGGTAGAGTAGGTGACTGTTAATCACTTGGTCACTGGTTCGAATCCAGTATCCGGAGCCACTTTTAAAACAAGCCCCTAAAACATACGATCATCCAGAATTTTTTATGATAAAGTTGATGACCTGATCCTAATTTATTTGGTCTGCCTTTGCATACAGTTCGATTGTACTGCAGACTCCATCAGTAGTATTTTCTACTATTAATTTTCCATGATGATGCTGTTCAACAATCATCTTTGACATATAAAGGCCTAAGCCTGTTCCATTTTTCTCATCTTTCGTCGAGAAATAGGGATCAAAGATCTTTTCCAATATATTTTCCTGTATCCCGCCACCATTATCATAAATCTTCAAAGCAACTTTATCATCCGCTATAGAATCACAAGTAATTGTTATTTGCGGATTTGTTGTCCCTTTTTCTATAAAGTTGTCCAGTGAGTTTTTTAATATATTTAAAAGGACCTGTATCAATTCATTGAAAAACACCTTAACTTTTTTGTCACATGCTATCTCATCTTTTTTGATCGTTATGCCATACGAGTCCAAAGATGGTTTAAGGATTTTAAGTGCCTTGTTCAGAGGTTCTTTTAATTCAATATACTCATATTCTTTATTCGGTCTGAAAAAATTTCTGAAGTCATTTATTGTTGAAGAGAGCGTAGAGACCAACTCTTCAATGTTCTCAAGTCCTTCCAATAGACTTGCTTGATACTGCTCAAACTCTTCTTTATGAGTTAGATCAAACTCTTTTAGCATCGCTTCGACTCTTAAACCGATGGTGACCGATGAAATAGCACTCAAAGGCTGTCTCCATTGATGGGCTATCATACTTATCATCTCTCCCATTTGGGCCAACTTGGACTGCTGCATGAGTTGTTTTTGCGTATCTCTTTCTTCTGTCACATCTCTGACTGCACAATATATCAACTCATTCCCTGCCGCTTTTGTTTTTGAAGCAGTGATCGATGCGATGTATGTCGTGCCATCTTTTCTTGTATGAGTCCTTTCAATCGTAATAGGTTCAAAAGACAATGCTGCCACTATATCCTTATAGTCATTTGATGACTTAACCTCTTTGTCCCAGTCAAAAACGCTAAGGTTATGCATCTCACTCTCTTCATAGCCAAGAAAATATTTTACTTTATCACTGTATTCGAGTAATGCACCCTCATAGTCCATAATAAATATAGCGTCCGTAGCATTTTTCAATAATGCTTCATATTTACTTTTTTCACTGAGTAGTTGCGCTGTTTTCTTCTTCAGTCTGGTGTTCTCATTATTCTTGTTTTCTAATGATCGCACTTGGCCTTCCAGTTCTCTCTTCTCATGCATATCTTCAAATACAGCCATCAAGACATTCGCATCGAGCTTTGAAACTGTATTTTTTCTCCACC